>NZ_JBHXFA010000199.1:0-10172 GCF_042724175.1 Streptomyces sp. NPDC127084 | reverse complement strand
GCTGATCGATGTGGCGCAGTACGGTGCGGCGTCGGCCCGCCGCATGATCGGGGTGTGTGTCGCCGCGCTCAACGGGAGCATCGCTCTGATCGCCACTGCCGGAGTGCTCACCGTGCTGCATCCGGCTTTGCTGCCGATGCTGCTGCTGATCGCCGCGCCCCGGGGCTGGGGCGCGATGCGGGTGGCGCAGGAACGGTATGTGTCCGTGATGACGTGGGTCGAGCATGTGCGGGCCAGTCGGCTGATCGGCAATCTGCTCACCGACCGGGACGCCGCCCAGGAGGTGCGCATCCACGCCGTGGGCCCCTTCCTGCTGGACCGGTACCGGAAGATGGCCGAGAACGCGGAGAACGAGCAGAAGCGCCTCGCCAACGACAAGGCACTGACCGAACTGGTGGCCGCCGCCCTGTCGGGTATCGCGATGGCGTTCACCTACGGGGTGATGGCCTGGCTGATCCTGGCCGGGCACATGGAACTCGCGGTCGCCGGAACGGCGGTGATCGCGGTCAGGTCGGGCTCGGCGAGCCTCGGTGCGCTGGTGATGAACATCAACGAGATGCACGAGGAGTCGCTGTACGTCCAGGACCACGACCGGTTCCTGCGGGAGGCGGGCCGGCACACCATCCCCCGGGACGGGGCCGATCTGCCCGCCAGGGTCGGCGAGGTGGTGCTGGACAAGGTCGGCTACCGCTATCCCGACCGGGTCGAACCCGCGCTCGACGGGGTGTCGCTGACCGTGCCGATGGGCTCCGTGATCGCGGTGGTCGGTGAGAACGGCTCCGGTAAGAGCACCCTGATGAAGGTGCTGGCCGGACTGCTGCTGCCCCAGGACGGCAGCGTCCGCTGGGGCGGGCAGGAACTGACCGGTCTCGACCGGTCCCAGGTGTTCGGGCGGGTGGCGCTGCTCACCCAGGACTTCCAGCGCTGGCCGATGACCGCGGCGATGAACATCCGCATCGGACGGCCTGAGCGGGCCGCCTCCCCGGAGGAGTTGCAGCCATCGGCGGACTACGCGGGAGCGGGCTCGCTCATCGCGAAACTGCCGCAGGGCCTCGCGACCCTGCTGGCCAGGATGTTCCGGGGGGCTTCCGAGATCTCGGGCGGCGAGTGGCAGAAGGTCGGCCTGGCCCGGACCCACTGGCGGGCCTCGACCGGCGCGGCCGACAGCATCCTGATCGTGGACGAGCCGACATCGGCACTGGACCCGGAGGCGGAGATCGCGGCGTTCGACCGGATCCGCCGTCTCGCCGGGCGGCACCGCGCCGTCGTCCTGGTCACCCACCGGATGTCCGGGGTGCGCTACGCGGACACCATCCACGTACTCCACCAGGGGCGCCTGGTGGAGTCCGGCAGCCATGACGAGCTGATCGCGGTGGACGGGCGTTACGCCGCGATGTTCCGCACCCAGGCCGCGCAGTACGCCCCGGCGCCGGAGACCGCGCTGATCCCGGACCCGGCACCGGCCCCGGCACCGGAGGCCCCGGCACGGATCCCGGTGCAGAACCCCGCTCCCGCGCCGGAGCCCACGTGAGCACCGGAAAACCCGCAGGAAGGGCGCACCCCCGGTTCGATACGATGACGGCGGCTTTCCCAACCGTTCCGTCACTCCACGTGACAACCCTTCGCACAAACACGAAATGGAGCATCCGAGGATGGCTCGACACCTGATCACCAGCGCGCTTCCCTATATCAACGGGATCAAGCACCTGGGCAACATGGTCGGGTCGATGCTTCCCGCGGATGTGTACTCCCGCTATCTGCGCCAGCGCGGCCATGACGTCCTCTACATCTGCGCCACCGACGAGCACGGCACCCCCGCCGAGCTCGCCGCCAAGGCGGCGGGGCTCTCCGTGGACGAGTTCTGCGGCCAGGCCCATGACGCGCAAAAGGCCGTGTACGACGGCTTCGAGCTGTCCTTCGACTACTTCGGGCGCAGCTCGTCGAAGCAGAACAGGGAGATCACCCAGCACTTCGCGCGCAAGCTCCACGAGAACGGGTTCATCGAGGAGCGCGCGATCCGCCAGGTGTACTCGCCGGTCGACGGGCGCTTCCTGCCGGACCGCTACGTCGAGGGCACCTGCCCGCACTGCGGCTACGACAAGGCACGCGGCGACCAGTGCGAGAACTGCACACGGGTCCTCGACCCGACGGACCTGATCGACCCGCGCTCCGCGATCAGCGGCTCCACGGAGCTGGAGGTGCGTGAGACCAAGCACCTGTTCCTGCTCCAGTCCAAGCTCCAGCACGAGGTCGAGGAGTGGGTGGCGCGGCACGAGGAGCAGTGGCCGCAGCTCTCCTCGTCCATCGCCCGCAAGTGGCTGACCGAGGGCCTGCACGACCGAGCGATCACCCGCGACCTGGACTGGGGCGTCCCGGTGCCGGCCGACACCTGGCCTGAGCTGGCCGCCGAGGGCAAGGTCTTCTACGTCTGGTTCGACGCCCCGATCGAGTACATCGGCGCGACGAAGGAGTGGGCGGACGCCGCCCAGGACGGCACGGTCAGGGACTGGAAGGCGTGGTGGTACGAGGCCGACGACACCGTCCGCTACACCCAGTTCATGGCGAAGGACAACGTCCCCTTCCACACGGTGATGTTCCCGGCCACCGAGCTCGGTGTGCGCGAGCCGTGGAAGAAGGTCGACGTCGTCAAGGGCTTCAACTGGCTGACGTACTACGGCGGCAAGTTCTCCACCTCGCAGCGGCGCGGTGTCTTCACTGACGCGGCGCTCGAGGTACTCCCCGCCGACTACTGGCGCTACTTCCTGATCGCCAACGCCCCCGAGTCCGACGACTCCTCCTTCACCTGGGAGCACTTCACCGCCACGGTGAACAAGGACCTGGCCGACACCTTGGGCAACTTCGTCAACCGCGTGCTGTCGTTCTCGCGCAAGCGCTTCGGCGACGAGGTCCCGTCCGGGCACGGCGCGGGTGCCGCGGAGGCAAAGCTGGGCGAGGAGATCGCCCGTCTGCTCGCCGAGTACGAGGAGCAGTTGGAGGCGCTCCAGTTCCGCAAGGCCGCGGCGGCGCTGCGCGCCCTGTGGTCCGCGGGCAACTCGTACCTGGAGGAGAAGGCCCCCTGGCTGGAGATCAAGACCGACCCGGACGGGGCCGCGCTGACCCTGCGTACGGCGATGAACCTGATCCATCTGTACGCGGTGGTCTCCGAGCCGTTCATTCCGGCCACGGCAGCCGCCATGCGGGGTGCCTTCGCGCTGGAGGCCGACACCGCGACCTGGGTGAGCCCCGAACAGGCGAGGGCCCTGGCCGGTGTCCCGGCCGGAACCGCCTTCACCGTCCCGCCGGTGCTGTTCGCGAAGATCACGGACGAGGACCTGGAGTCCTACCGCGCCCGTTTCGGCGGCGCCGAGGAGGCCTGACGGTGTACGCCGCTTCCCTGGGTGGCGACGGGGCCGAGCTGCGTCCGCTGGAACCGTGGCAGGCCGGCGAGTTCCTGGCCCACATCGACCGCGGGCGGGAGTTCATCGGGCAGCACAACGGCCTGCCCGATGTCGTACGGGACCTGGAGTCGAGCGCGGCCTTCCTGCGGGCGTACGCGGAGAAGACCGCGGCCGATTCGGGGCGGATCCACGGGATCTGGGCGGACGGCACGCTCGTCGGCGGCTTCCTGCTGCGCAAGTTGGACATCGAGCAGCGCACCGCCGAGGCGGGCTGCTGGCTGGAGCCGTCAGTGGTGGGCCGAGGCCTGGTGACTCGTGCGGCGCGCCTGGTCATCGACTGGGCCGTGGAAGTACGTGGCATCCACCGGGTGGAATGGTGGGTCTCACCGGACAACGCGCCCAGCATCGCGGTGGCCCGCAGGCTCGGGATGACCAAGGACGGTGTCCTGCGCGAGAGTTACCTGTACCGGGGGAAGCGACACGACGAGGAGATCTGGTCGGTGCTGGCGCCCGACTGGCGGGTCGCCAAGGCGGCCTGGTAGGGGGGCGGGACCTGGTGGGGCAGCAGCCGCCGTCCCGACCGGCCTCCTGGCAGCCGGTCGCGGGCCTGAGCCCGTGAAATTCATTGGCGCGGACTCACGATCGAACATAGAACCACTGCCGTGGATGGTTCAACGGCGGAATGCACAACGGCCGGAGGCCAAGGTGCCGAACAGGTAACCGGGCCGGGCGACGTGCCAGCGGAGCGGCCCGGTCGAAGATGGCGCGGGCTGCTGGCGCACCGGGACTTCATGCTCCTGTGGGGCGGCTTCACGGTCTCGTCCCTGGGGACGGCCCTGTCCAACCTCGCCGTGCCGATCCTGGCGCTGGCGATCTCGGGCTCCCCCACCCTGGCCGGTCTGGTGGGCGCGGCCCGGTACGCCCCCTATCTGCTGCTGAACGCGCTCGCGGGCGTGCTCGTCGACCGGTGGGACAGGCGGCTGGTGATGATCGTCGCCGATCTGGGGCGGTTCGCGGTGCTGGCCACCGTGCCGCTCGCGTACGCCCTCGACGGACTGACGGTGACTCACCTCGCGCTCGTCGCCTTCCTGGAAGGGGCCGGGCATGTCTTCTCCGCGGTCTCGCATCTGTCCGCGCTCCCGAGGCTGGTCCCCGCCGAGCAGGTGCCGTCCGCCAACGCCGCGAACGAGGTGGGGGATTCCGCCGCGTCGGTGGGCGGCTCCGCGCTCTTCGGCGTACTGGTCGGCGCGGCCAGGAATTCCACCCTCGGCGCGGTGTACGCGTACGCCGTGGACGCGCTGACCTATCTGGCGTCCGGAGTGTCCCTGCTGTTCGTCCGCGGTCCGCTCCAGGGCGAGCGGGAGGGCAGTGGGCGGACGTCGATCCTGGACGAGCTCAAGGAAGGGTTCGCCTTCCTCTGGCGGCGGCGGCTACTGAGGTTGCTCATGCTGCTGATCACGGCGGTGAACTTCCTTCAGGCGCCGCTGACTCTGGCCGCCATCGTCCTCGCCACCGAGCAGATGGGCGTCGGCGCGGGGCTGATCGGTCTCACCATGGCGGGGGTCGGAGCCGCCACCGTCCTCAGTGGACTCGCCGCGTCGCGCCTCACTGAGCGGATCGGGCTGCGTGCGCTGGTGCTCGGGAGCGTGCTGCTGTGGGCGGTCGCCGCCGCCGTCATGGCGCTCGCGCCAGGGCCGATGCCGCTGGCGACCGGAGTGCTGATCACCAGCGTCCTGTGGCCCGTGTTCGCGGTGGCCGTGGTCTCGTACCGTCTCACGGCCACCCCCGACGCCCTCCAGGGCCGGGTCAACAGCGCCTTCCGCACCCTGTCGTTCGGTGCCGAGCCGCTCGGTCTGGCGTTGGGCGGCACTTTGATCGCCGCCGCGGGTTCACGGGCTGTCTTCTGGGGGGCCGCGGCCGGGCTGGCCCTCGTACTGCTCGGTGGGGCCTGGGCCTGGCGGCGCTTGTCCGCGGCAGGCGAGGCGGCGTCCGGGTAGGGCCCGCGGTGACTGATGGGCGGGCCTGCGGGGGTCATCCCCGCGGGCCCTGCATGGTAGGCCGGTTCCGCCGGAGCGGCCACCCCGGCGCCCCGAGGTGATCGGGGCGGGGAGACGAGGGAGCCTGGAGTAAGAGTCTCCGAGTCAGAGACCGGAAAGGCGTGATCCGACCATGACTGATTCCGCCCCCTCCCACCCCGCCCCGGACGGCCAGGGCTTCCCGTCCCCACCGCCCGTCGGTCGCGCGGGCCTGCGGGTGTTCGTGCTCTCCGGCTCGTCCCGTACCGGCTCCGTGAACGAGCTGCTGGCCGCGCTGGTCGCGCGGCTTATCACTCAGTCCGGCGCCACGGCGGACCTCGCCAGTCTGCGCGAGTTCAGCGTGCCGCCGTACGACGGTGACGACGAGGAGGCCACAGGGCTTCCGCCGGGCTCCATGGCACTGCGCGACCGTATCGAGGCGGCCCACGCCCTTGTCGTCTCCTCTCCCGAGTACAACGCCTCGGTGCCGGGCACGGTGAAGAACGCCGTGGACTGGGTCTCACGCTTCCGGCCGCAGCCGTTCAAGGACAAGCAGACGCTGCTGGTGTCGGCCTCCCCGTCCATGGTGGGCGGCAACCGGGGCCTGTGGGCCCTTCGGGTGCCGCTTGAGCACCTCGGGGCCCGGGTCTACCCCGGCATGTTCAGTCTGGCAGCCGCCCATCAGGCCTTCACCGTGGACGGTCAGCTGAACGACAGCGGGCTCCTGGAGCGCCTGGGTACCACCGTGGACTCGTTCCTGGATCTGGTGGAGGCCGACATCAAGTACCCGTGTGTGCAGCACCGCTGGTACGAGTTCCTCGGCGACCGCAGCAGCGACCCGGTCACCGAGCGCGCCGAGGCCTGACGGCTCACTGCTCAGCGTACGGACTCCACGGGCGGGCGCTCGCGGAGCGCCCCGTAGGCGAGGAAGTACGCCGGGACCCTGTTGAGCCAGCGGGAGGTGGTGATCAGCTCCGTGGCACGCCCGGCCGCCGCGGCGCCGCCGAAGGGCGGTCGTCCCGCCAGTACCGGTTCGATCACCGCCCGGTGGGCGAGCCGCTGGAGGTCCTGGGTCAGCACCGTGGTCGGCAGCCGGCGGCGCTGGACGGCCCGTACGTCCCGGAGGCCGACCGTGCCGTCGCGTAGGGGGGCGACGAGGTGCCGGGCCGCGGCCACGGCGTCCTCGACGGCGAGGTTGATGCCGATGCCGAAGACCGGCGACATGGCGTGCGCGGCGTCCCCGATACACAGCAGGCCCGGGCGGTGCCAGCGCCGCAGCCGGTCGAGGCGTACGTCGAGCAGCTTCACATCGTCCCAGGTGGTCAGTGTGTCCACGCGGTCCGCGAGCCAGGGGACGGCAGAGGCGAGCTCGGCCAGGAAGCGGTCGAGCCCAGCGGCGCGGCGCGGGCCGTCGGTGCCCTTGGGGATCAGCCCGGCGCACTGCCAGTAGTCGCCGCGGTCGATCAGGGCGCTGAGGAACCGGTCGCCGACACCGCCCACCAGTCCGTGGGGGTCGCCGTCGCGTCGGGGCAGCCGGAACCACCAGGCGTCCATCGGGCAGGTGAAGCGCCGCAAGCCCAGCTCAGGGAGTGCTCGGGCGAAGGAGCCCCGGCCGTCGCAGGCGACGGTGAGCGTGGCGCGCACTTCCCCGGTGCGGCCTTCCGGGGTGCGGTAGCGCACTCCGGTGACCCGTCCGCGTTCCTGGAGGAAAACCGTCGCTTCGGTGTTCATCCGAAGCGAGAAGGAAGGCTCGCGCCCGGCTTCGTCGGCCAGCAGGTCGAGCAGGTCCCACTGCGGGACCATCGCGATGTAGTTGTACTTGCCCGGCAGCGCGCCGATGTCGCCCACGGTGACGAGTGAACCGGAGCTGCCGAGCGGCAGTTGGACGGTGGACACCCGGCGCTGCGGCAGCCGGGCGAACCGCTCGGCGAGTCCGAGGTCGTCCAGCAGGGCCAGGGTGGACGGGTGGACAGTGTCGCCGCGGAAGTCACGCAGGAAGTCGCCGTGCTTCTCCAACACCGTGACGGGCACGCCCGCCCTGGCCAGCAGCAGGGCGAGGACCATCCCTGCTGGTCCGCCCCCTACGACACAGCATGTGGTCCGCTCCATGGCCGTTGTCCCCTCTTCCGCCTGTCCCGTGTATCTATCCCGGATTCCGGGATCGTCTCGTCTGGCACATATACCCCGGCCGCCCTCCAGCCCTCATTGAACATTCCCAATATTCAGAATATTGTGAATGTACGCCCTTCAGCGCCCCATATATCCGGGAGGCAGCCATGACCCAGCAGCCCGTCCTTCTGCCTTACGCCGATCCCGCCTTCGTCGCCGACCCCTTCCCTCTCTACCGCGAGCTGCGCGAGGACGGCCCGGTGCGCCGCGCCGTCGTCGCCGGCGGTGTGGAGGCCTGGCTGGTCACGGGGTACGAAGACGGGCTGGCGGCCCTCTCCGACCCGAGGCTGAGCAGTGATGTGCGCGATGCCGCCGACCCCCGCCTGATGCGGCAACTGCCTACCACCGAACGCGAGTCGATGCTGAGCAACATGCTCCGCAGCGACCCGCCCGACCACACCCGGCTGCGCCGGCTGGTGTCGAAGGCCTTCACCGCGCGCCGGGTGGCCGAACTGCGGCCCCGGGTCCAGGAGCTCACCGACCGGCTGATCGACGACATCGCCCCGACCGGCCGCGCCGATCTCGTCGCCGACTTCGCCCTGCCCCTCCCGGTCACGGTGATCAGTGAGCTCCTCGGGGTGCCGGTGTCCGACCGGCACGACTTCCAGCGCTGGACCGACGACATGATCCTGCGCAGGGCCGAGGAACCGGATCCGGCCGTGGTGGACGGAGCGTGGCAGCAGATGCACGCCTACCTCACCAAGCTTCTGGAGGCCAAGCGGGCCCGCCCTGGGGACGACCTGCTCAGCGCGCTGATCACCGCCCGGGACGAGGAGCAGCGGCTGGCGGAGGCCGAGCTGATCGCCATGTCGTTCCTGCTGCTGGCCGCCGGCTACATCACCACGGTCAATCTGATCGGCAGCGGCACCGCCGCGCTGCTCGCCAACCCCGACCAGCTCGCACTGCTGCGCGAGGACCCCGAGCTACTGCCGGGTGCGGTCGAGGAGTTCCTGCGCTACGACGGTCCGGTGAACCCCGGCATCGCGCGTTTCGCGCGTGAGGATGTCACCATCGGCGGTGTGGCCATCCCGAGCGGTGCCACCGTGGTCATCGCCACGGCCATCGCCGACCGCGACCCGGGCCGGTTCCCCGCGCCCGACCGGCTGGACATCACCCGGCGCGACAACGCCCATCTCGCCTTCGGACACGGTATCCACTACTGCCTGGGGGCACCGCTCGCCCGACTCGAAGGCCAGATCGCCATCGGCACCGTACTGCGCAGGCTTCCCGACCTGGCCCTCGCGGTGCCGCCGGGTGAACTGCGCTGGAGGCCCGGCGGGTTGCGCGGTCCCGCGAGCCTGCCGGTCACCTTCACTCCCGCGGGCCGCGCATAGCGGCGCGTCGACTGCGGGTACGCACGAGACGGTTCGTGGTGGCGGCTCGGGCATCCCAAGTGGTACGCCCGAGCCACCCCTTTCCCCCGTGCACCGGCTGGACCACGCCCCCGTCCGCCAGCCGGTCGTGTGAGGCCGCGGAGGTGTCGCGGCCTGACGTTCCGTACGCTAAAACCTCCCGTGCACTGGAGGTTCAAGGGGTAGTGAAGCGAATCACATGGACCATCGGAGAGCTGGCGCAGCACACCGGTCTTTCGGTGAAGACCATCCGGTACTACTCCGACATCGGACTGCTGCCCATGGCGGAACGCAGCGGCGGCGGCCACCGTCGCTACGCACCCGATGCGCTGGAGCAACTGCGCCTGGTGCAGCGGCTGAGAGCGCTGGACACCCCCATCGCGACCATCACTGATGTGGCCACGGGTGAACGCGGCATCGGCGATCTGGTGGCCGACGAACTCGGCTTGGTCCAGCGGAAGCTGACCGAGCTACGCTGGCGCGAGGCGACGTTGAAGGCTCTTGACGAGTGCTCAGGACCGGAGCGACTGCGTCGGCTTGAGGTACTGGCACGAGTGCAGCAGCTGCCGGAGGCCCACGGCGACCTCGTCCGCTCGTGGCAGCGGACGATCCCGTCGTCCATACCCGCCCGACTGGTCGACCACATCATCGCTCAGGCCGTACCGGATCCGCCCAGCGATCCGACCGCCGAGACCGCGCTCGCCTACGCTGAGTTGCACGCGCTGACCGCGCATCCGCAGTTCCCCGTGTACTGGGTCTGCCCGAACGTACGTGACAAGGCCTCGCTGTACTCGGAGTTGCTCGACGCGTCCGATCTGGCGGACTCGCTGGTCTCCGCTGGTGAGCCGCCCCAACCCGGCGAGGCGCTGGACCACTTCTCGGAGGCGTGCGCACGCTCCCGCCACGAGGACGACACACCGGGCTTCCGGACCTTCATGGGAGCGCAACTGTGGGGCACTATCCCGCTGTTCCAGCGCTACTGGCAGCACGTCGCCACACTGGCCGACGAGCCCGGACCCAATCTGGGGATCACTCACTGCTGGCTGGTCGAGGCACTCACCACTTCGACCGGGGTCGGCTCCTTGTCCGACGGCGGCCCGCAGGTGGCGTTCCAGATCTAGTGCTGTGACCGGATGGGTCTGCCGGGAAGCTCGCGGCGTCCGGTGCGGTATATCGCAAGGCGGTGGGGGTCCCCCCCCCCACTGCCGGGGGAGATCGGCCCCGCTCTGGGTGTTAGA
>NZ_JBHXFA010000198.1:0-10275 GCF_042724175.1 Streptomyces sp. NPDC127084 | reverse complement strand
GGGCCGCTGCGGGAAATAGTCAGCCAGCAGCCGAAGAGCCGTTGAGCGAGGAAGTTCATCGGGGTCGGCAGTGGCCCGGTCAACAAGAAGCGCCAGCGCCTCGGGCCGCTGCGGGAAATACTCAGCCAGCAGTTGAAGAGCCATTGAGCGAGGCCATTGGTCAGGGTCGGCGGTGGCCCGGTCAACAAGAAGCGCCAGCGCCTCGGGCTGCTGCAACTCAACCAGCTGTTGAAGAGCCGTCGAGCGAGGCGATCCGCTGGGGTCAACTGTGGCCCGGTCAACAAGAAGCGCCAGCGTCTCGGGCTGCTGCGGGAAATGCACGGCTAGCAGCCGAAGAGCCGCTGAGCGAGGAAATCCGTCGGGGTCGGCAGTGGCCCGATCAACAAGAAGCGCCAGCGTCTCGGGCTGCTGCGGAAAATACTCGGCAAGCAGTCGAAGAGCCTCGGAGCGAGGGAATTCATCGGGGTCGACAGCGGCCCGACTGATAAGGAATGCCAGAGTCTCGGGCAAGTCACCCTCAAGATCGACAGTTCTCCGAAGAGCCGAAACGCGTGCATGCGGTGACGGAGAGAAACGAGCCAATACACGTGGCTCTGCAGCTGATAGACAGAGCGCCAGCGCCACATTTGAGGCATCCGCTACCTGGTCAAGGTGTTGTCCCCTTAGAAGAAACCAGTGCAGGTATCGTTGTCGCCCCGTCCAATACTCGTTGAATGTGCCGAGGGCTGGCAGAGCGGCTTCAAGTCTGGCTGCGCCCAAGTACGTTGAGCCGGAAACGGTCACACGAAGAGAGTCGACGATGGCTTTGCTTTGTGGGGCGAGCGCACCGATTTTCCTGACTTCCGCGAGCGCACGGACGGCCAAGACCAGCATGCTGTTGCCGAAGGTAGGACGCCGTTGCTCATGCAGGTGCAGGAGGCGGTCGATGGCTCGGGCAGCGTCGCGCTCGGGAAGCTGGCCAATGACAAGCAGGATCACCTCGTGCCAGGCGGGATCTTCAGCTCGCTTTTCGATCACGCTTGTGATGAGCTCTTCGGGTGTCCACTGGCGGTCTTCTTTGTAACGGTAGGCAATGTCGGCGGCAGCGAGGTATTCGAGGAACGCGCGGTGGACGAAACCATAGACCTCGCCGCCGTAGCGGCTGAGGATGAAGTTGCGTTCCCGCAGCTGGGCTACCATCCCGCGGGCTGCGGCTTTGGCCTGCATAGGCGGCAGTTCGTACTCACTGAGGTACTCCCCAAAGGCGGCCTCCAGGTCCCTTCCATGAATATGGTTGCCCGCGATGCCACTCTGGCCCTCCTGCATGCGACGGGCCAGCAGACGCAAGAGTTCATGGCGCTCTTCGGCTCCCAGCACCTCCAGCGCTTGCGGAGCATCAGCCTGTGTCAGTTGCTTGGCGTCTCGGTCCCAGTGCGCCACCAGAACGGTCACCGCGTGCTTATAGACGCCTTGGCGGTCCCGGGGAAGTGTCTGGCGGCGGCCGATGATCGCGAGGATGGTCAGCAGCAGCGGGTTTCCGGCAAGTTCCCGCACAGGCCGGGAGTGGGCAACCGCGTCCGCTACGCGCTGCACCAGGTTTTGAGCCAGTGGTACATCGTGCGGACAGGCAGTGGCGTACCAAAGGCGGGCGAACTCCCCGATCTGGTCTTCGGTGAGGTCCTGCAGCATGTAGTGCTTGAACCCCGCAGCGTCTAGGACAGCCCGTTGGTAACCGATCACCCGGGAGGTCACGACGATGCGCACCCCCGGATACCTGGCGGCGAAGGCACTGATACGAAGGGATGTCTCGGTCCGCACCACTGGGTCAAACAACTCGTCCAGGCCGTCGAACACCATCACTACTCGTTGCTGCTGGAGTAGCTTGCGCAGCACAGAAGCGGGAACGGACATTCCTTCCAGGCTGTGCAGATACTCCAGGAACTCCTCAAAGGTGCGGTCTCGCCACCGCTCGTGCGCATACCTGCGCAGCTCCACCACGATCGGCAACTTCCCGCCCAAGGTGCTGAGCGGCTCTTGCGAAATGGGGCCGGTCAGGGCGAGCGCCAGGTAGCGGGCGAGAGTCGACTTGCCCGCCCCTGGATCGCCCAGCAGCACCACCCGTTCCGTCTCCGTGTCGGCCAGCACATCCAGGACTCTCACAGGCGGCCGCTGCTGGTACGCCTCGCGAATTCGGTTCAAAGTCTCCCGGTCGGCACCCGGGGGTAGATCGCGATCGCCGAACTCGGCTATCTCGCCGTGGTCCATCAGCCGCTTCATGAGCTCCCGCGGTAGCTCGACCGAGGGCGGGTCGGCTCGTACGAGGGGAGGTACGAAGACCTCGCGCAGCTCAACCACTGGATGTTCACCCTGCTCCGAGAGCGGCGTCAGAACTTCCAGGTCTAACCGCCCGAACACCTCTCGCACCCGTTGGCCATACGCCTTGATCGCTGCGGATTCTTCTTCGAGCGAGGGCGAATCTACTTCGGGAGCGTACTGGTAGAGATTCTCCACGTTCATCACCCCGGTGTTGGCGATGCTGCCATTCTCTGCTCGCGCATCCCCGGTTTCTGACGCCGCAGCCCCCGACTTTTTCCCCCACTCCATGCGTGCACCAATCTCTAAATCCGTGTTCAAGTCGGACTGCCCAAGCCGACTATTCGTCCGTATCAGCTCAAGTGAGGTGAACACCGGTGTTGGCGTCGCCTGATCCATGCGACTCCGCGTCCCCCGTACTGTCCGTGCTCACCTGCGCCTGCGGGCCTGCCGCAGGCATGGAGATCCCGGTATTCGCCATCCCGCCGCCCTTGGTTGTGGCCTTGCCTGTCCTGACGGCCGTAAGAACGGGCCCAGGCTGAGCACCATTGCCACTGGTGAGCGCATAGGCCATCCCAACTACGCCTGCGCTCGCTCCAACGACACTCGCGATCCCGTCCGCGGTCCCGAGATCGGCCCAAACCCACACGACGACCATGGCGACGATCAGGACGCATGACGCGGCCATCAGCACCATCTTCTTCCATCCCTGCATGACGTCATCATCCACCCGACGCCCCGTACTGGAGCGGTTGTTGAGCAAGAAGCCAACCACCGCAGGCAGCGGTAGCGGGGGAATCCCCGTGATGGCCTCGGGGCGATGGCCGACGGGGCAGGTTCTTCGGGAGCCACACGTGGCCGGCAATGGACGTTTTGGCCAAACGCGATGGAGTCACTGGTGAGCAGCCACTTGAGGCGCCGAACCCGCTCTGGCACGGCTCCGGCGCCGTGCGCGGTTCGGTTCAGGCTCGGAACGAGCCCAAGCTGCCCCTCAGGACACGCCCAACTGCCAGCCCGCCCAGGGTCAACTGTCCGCGGATCTACGCAGCAGATCGAGCACCTGGGGGACATCCAAGGCTGAATCCTTGAGGTTGTCCCACCGGCTCATCACTGAGGCTGAAGCGAACGCCAGATCAGAAGGTAGGCCAGCCTCTTCAAGGGCTGCTGCCACCTCGCTCATCTCAGGGCCCCAGCGCCACGAACGCGCGGCCACCTTCGGGAAGTACGCCGGCTCAGCGAGGTAGCTGGTCGTACGACCCTGCGCGATGTCGACCAGCTCATCCTCTACCCCATAGGCACGGGCCAGCGCGTACGAGACAGCCGCGAGGACGCGGCTCGCTTTCTGGAAGCTGCTGTACGACAGCTTGAGCGCAGATGCTCGCCCGATGCCGCCCGGCAGGAGGTGAGTCTGAACGGCACTTCCCGCGAAGAGCCCTGCCACGAGTGGTAGCGCCTGTGACGGTCCGGAGAGATAGAAGCGCGTGCTCTTCGAGGCTGACGGGGGCGATCCAACGATGGAGCCGTCGACCACCGTTGCCCCAGGCACACACATGACAGCACTGATGCTCGACATCGTGGCGGGCGCGACCGCGTTTCCGTCCACGTAGATGCGTGTATACGAGTGCGCCGCCACGGAGCGGGCGACGTCCTCCGCGACGGCTGGCGGACACAGGCTCAGGATGATGTCCGCCCGCTCGACCATCTCAGCCAGATCAGCTACAGGAGTGAGACCGTATCGCTCGGCGCGCTCCCTGGATGACACGCTACGACCGGCAGGACACCACACGACCTCTGCTCCACTGAGCCTTGCCTGAGCAGCAACGGCCGCGCCCATGCTTCCTGGATGCAGGATTCCGAGGGTGGTCATCGGACCAGCTCCCTGATGTCCACGGGTTTGGCAGGTGTCCCATCCGCAAGCGCATCGTTGATGGCGCGAGCCGACTCAGCAGGGCAGAGGTCATCCGTCCTGATGGCCAGCGTCCACGGTTCGGTGGCGTGAGCCAACAGGTCTTCCCGAGTCTCGTGCCAAACCTTCAGGCGAGCCTCTACGTCTTTGTCCCCGCGGGCGACAGACCGACTCTGCGTCACCTGCAATGGGCACCACAGCAGAACCTTGACCCAATGCAGGGGGAACGCTGCTACAGCGGAGGCTCCGGTGACTTGGCCCATGTGCAGCACAGGGATACGGCCGGCATTGATGAGCGCGGTGATCTCGGCACGATCAATGGCGTACTCGGCTCCGTAGCGCACGTTCCGATACAGCAACTGTCCGGCGCCTGCCAACTCCTTGATGTGGGCTGGCGTGGTGAGTCTGTAGCCCGTAGTCCGACCAGGACCAGCTTTGAGGCGCCGAAAGAGCGTGAACTCAGGTCGCATGGCAGAGAGCTCTGATGTGATCGTATCCTTGCCCGCTCCTGGAGGGCCGTACAAGATGACGCCGGTCGAAATCACAGCCCGGCTCCACTCAGCACGTCTCGCGCTTCATCGACCAAGGCCACTGCAGCACCAAGTCGGTTGTCCACCACGAAGTGCGGGCCCTGCGGCCGCAAGTTCAGGTCGAGACCCGACACGTACTCGTCCCATGCCGACATCTTCCAGGCATCGCGAGCCGCACCTCTGAATTCGATGTACTCGCGCATGGATTCAGGGTCGCACTCAACCCATATCGTTGCTACTGAGACTCGCTTCGAACGACAACGATTCTGGAAGCGCTGCATCCAGTCAGCTTGAGAGAACTCTGAGATGAACGGCGCATCGAGGATAGTGGATATTCCGCAGTCAACATTATCCCATGCGGCTTCCATGAGGCAGCGGTATTCGAGCGGCCTGACTTTCTCCCGGTACAGTTCTGAGCTTCGATCGTTGGCCTCACCGCCAAGTGCGATCAAAAGCTGATCCACCAGGGGGCGGGTCAATGAGTCCTTGTCGAGCACCGGCCACCCCGTGAGGCCACCCAGGAACTTGGCAAACTCAGACTTACCAGATCCGGCGAATCCTCCGACAAGTACGACAGACGGGCCGTCGAGACTTCCGCCAGCGTTGCGTCGACTCCACGCGTCGATGACCCGATTGCGCAGCGCTTCACTGTCTACGTCGTTCGTACCGTCTCGGATGCTACTGAGCGCTTGCCGCACCGCCTGCGGCTGATCGGGAAAACGCCGCGATGCGATAGTGGGGGCGGGGACGGACACGGGAGCATCCTCTCCGGGCAGGGCTCGGCGGAAGCCGATCTGAGCTTCGTTGCACCGATACAGAAGGCAGTACGCTCGGCGGTAATGCGGGCCGGGGTACACAGCGCCTTTCTCGTGGCTCCAGATTGTTTGGAAGTTTGCGGCGATATTGAATCCGTGACGCTCGGCAATTTCACGGAGCTTCTCCCCCGTATCTTCCAGAGTGAGCCCCACCTCTTCGCGATGCATGCGCAGAAGGTCAGGCTTCCAATCTGGGTGCTTCCGAGCCATCTACCCCTCCTAGATAGCTAGTCGGAACCGCGAGTGTAGCGGTCCGACTAGTCCTGCGGAAATTCGTGATAGCGCATATATAAGCGGATGTATAAAGACGTCGGAGACATCTCAACTAGCGGGATGTGATACCGATCTTCGGCTAGCGGCGGTGAACTAGAGCACATCTGAACAGGAGGTGCTCATGGATCCTCGCGTAAGCACGGCGGCCCGGCTGGCCGCCGGCGCATCACTTGTCAGGCGACGTGACGGAGGCCCGCTCCGCCTCAAGCTGCGCGAGCCGCTCCGACAGGTCGTCAAGTCGGGACGCCACGTGCCGCACTTCCTCTTGCAGGTCCCGGAGGCTCACCACTGCATGCCGGGCCGACGGCTCGCCCTCCTGCACGTCGATCACGTAGGTGCCGCTCCCCGGGCGCCCTTCCACCAGCCCATCTTCGGCAAGCTGCCGGTAGGCGCTCTGGACTGTCATGAGCGCTACGCCCAGCTTCTTGGCGAGGCTCTGCGCGCCCGGCAGGCGCGTACCCGGGCCGTAGGTGCCATCGGCGATCTCGGCTCTGTAGTGGGCCGCAATGTCCTTCGCGGCCGGAGGCGTCTCAGGCTTCCAGTCCATACCTAGAGCGTATCCAACCTAGGTCAGTTCCAGGCCGACCGCCCGAACCTCTTGACCCACCAGATCTACCTAGGTAGTTTCTCGTTCCCACAGCAAGCAACCTAGGTTGTTCGTGATCGGCGTTGGTGAAACCTGCCAGAAGCCGCCGTTCCTTGAGAACTCAACAGCGTGACGAGGTGACCGCCTCCTCCAATAAGGCGGTCGCGCGGCTGAGGTCCGCGCAGCCCTGATGGTCGTAGGCCGGGTTCGACTCCCAGCCGGGGCACGCACGACACAACCGCGGCAGCGGGACTCCCCACCAAGGTCGCCCGCCGCCACGGCCTCCCTGCCTCTCAAATTTCAGGAGTGATCCATGCGTATGTACATCGGCCGCCATCAGGCCGTCTCCGCCAGGGACTTCGTGGAACTGGCCGTCGGTACCCCGGTTGAGTTGTGGCTGGGTGTGGAGGGCGAGAGCGAGATGGAGCGCGCGGCCCGTCTGGATGCGGCGCGGGACATCCTTGCCGACAACCCGGGCTTGCCGGACGAGGTGTCGCGCGTCGCTGCGGAGGCGATCGAGGCGTTCGCGCCTGAGTTGTTCAATGTCACCCCGCTGGTCCGCCGCTCGGTGGCCCGGCACCGCTCGCGTCGCGGCAGGGATGTGGCGGCATGACGGCCACGAAGAGCATGGAGCGGCTGACGGTGCCGCCGCTGACCCGCCCGGAGATGGGTCTTGCTGGTGTCGGTGCGCTCGCCGCGGCTGGTGTCGGCGCTTTGGGCCTGGTGGCGTCGTTCGATGCCGTGTCCGAGGCTGCGGCCCGGTGGGGATTCGGTGAGCCGTGGATGTTGCCGGTCGGTATCGACGTGGCGATCCCGGTGTTCACCGTGGCGAACCTGCTGCTGATCCGGATGGACATGGCCTTGGCCTGGGTGCGGTTCGTGCCCTGGGCGCTCACGCTGGTGACCTGCGGGCTGAACGTCGCGGCCGGTCAGGGGCTGTGGGCGAAGGTGGCCCACGGGACGATGCCGCTGCTGTGGGTGGTGTTCTCCGAGATCGGCGCCCACATCTACGCCGTCCGTATCGGCGCGGCGACCGGCCGGCGGATGGACAAGATCCGTTTCGGCCGGTGGCTGCTCGCCTTCCCCTCCACCTTCGCCCTGTGGCGGCGGATGACGCTGTGGGAGATCACGTCCTACACCGAGGCTCTGACGCGGGAGAAGGAACGGCAGCTCGCGCGTGCTGATCTGCGCGAGCTGTACGGGCGCCGGTGGCGCCGGCACACCCCGCACCGCACCAAGGTGCTGCTCAAGCTCGGGGACCTTGCCCCCGCCGCGGTCGACATCGAGCCGGACCCCGACCCCGAGCCGGTAGCGCCGGACGACGTGGCGCCTAAACCGCGCCGAAGCCGAGGTCGGAAGCCGAACACGAAGACGAAGCGCACGCGCACGGCGGCGGAGCTGCTGGCGGAGGCGCGGGAGGCCACTGCCGGATGGTCGGACGCTGAGATCAACGCCGAGAAGATCCGCACCGCGCTGCGCTGCTCGGCAGCCAACTCCCGCACCGTGCGGGATGCGCTTCTTGCGGAGCGGACCGACGCCCGTCGCCTTGTCGATTTCGAGGGGGCGGCGGCATGAGCGGCACTCGGCGCTCTGACTGCGTGAGGCCGCCCGCGTACGGCTCGTGCTACGACCCGACTGGTGCCCGCTTCGGCGTCCCCACCTACCCGTGGTGTCTCGCCCCTGAGGGCTTCGCCACTCGTCGCCAGCTCCGCGTCCGCGGTTTGCGGCCTGGCGGGCAGCCGGTCGCTGCGCAGCTGATGCGCCGTTCGCCTCGCCGCAGGGGCGGGGTGATGGTCGCCCACCTGTACCGGATCGATCTCGCGAAGCCGGTGCGGCCGATGACGTCGCGCAAGTGGGGTGCGCTTGCTCTGGCGATGCTTGCCCGCCGCAGCTGCCCGCAGTGCCACACGGACGCGGGTTACGTCATTCCGCCCACGCTCGGCACCTGCGTCCCGTGTGCCTATCCCGAGGAACAGCGCGCTGCCTGATTACAGCGGACCCCGTCCAATTCGACCCCGTTCCCAGGGAGGGACGTTCAGTGGATCGCGACGATGAGAACGAACTGTTCAACCGGCTGGAAGCTGACATGGCTGCCGACTTAGGGCCTGACTCGGGGGCGGATGTGGTCGACCTGGGCAAGGTGCGGTCGGCCCGTACGGGGTCGGCCGGCTCGGCCACCGACCCGGCCGCCGACCGATCGGCCGACCCGCACTCTGATGAGTCGGGCGACCCGTTGGCGACGGTGTTGGTCGACCAGCCGGCTCCGGCGGTTGGTCCGGGGTATCTGGGTCGGTTGATGGGCGCCCGCCGTCGGGATGTGGTCCCGGTGTGGCTGCGGTCGACGTCGGAGCTGAAGACCGCGGCCACGTGGGTGGCGCGGCATTACGCGCATGCTGCCGGGTATCACGCGCTGCGCTCGCCGGTCTACGCCGTCCGCCTCGCCTTTCAGGCGCCGACCGGTGCGGCCCGGTTCGTCGGGGGGACGATGCGGTGGGTAGCTGACCGCGAGGGCGAGCCGGTCCGGCTCGCCGCCGTACGGCGCGAGGATGCGGCCGACTACCTGAAGCTGTCCCGGCAGCGCGACGGACGGGTGCGCCTGCGGAGTCTGGTCGCGGTGCTGGCGATGTTCGTCGGGCTGGGTGCGGCACTCGCCCTCTACGTTCTGGCCCCGGGGTGGCTGCAGGCGCTGTCGGTGTCCGCGCTGGTACTGGCGCTGGGATGGAACGGCCGGCAGGCGGATGCTCCGGTGATCCACCGGGCGGTGGAGATGCCCAAGGCGATGAAGCTCACGTCTGACATCGTGCTGCGGGCACTCGGGTCGCTCGGTATCCCTGCCATCAACCAGGCGCAGGCCAAGGGCAAGGAGGGGTTCGAGTTCACCGCCCCGATCACCCGGGACGGGCCCGGCTGGCGCGCGGAAGGCAACCTGCCCCATGGCGTCACGGTCACGGACATCATCGAGCGCCGCGAGCGTCTCGCCTCCGGGCTGCGCCGCCCGCTGGGCTGTGTCTGGCCGGAGGCTGTCACGCATGAGCACACTGGCCGTCTGGTGCTGTGGGTCGGCGATCAGGACATGTCCACGGTGCGCAAGCCCGATTGGCCGCTGCTGAAGGCCGGTTCGGTGGACCTGTTCAAGCCGGTCGCGTTCGGCACCGACCAGCGCGGACGCTGGATCGAGATCACGCTCATGTACATCGCCGGGATCATCGGCGCCATCCCCCGCATGGGAAAGACCTTCCTCCTGCGCCTGCTGATGCTCATCGCCGCACTGGATCCGCGGGCGGAGCTGCACACCTACGACCTCAAGGGCACCGGCGACCTCGACCCCGTCGGCGACGCCGTCTCCCACCGGCACCGGGCCGGTGAAGAAGACGAGGACATCGAATACGCCCTCGCGGACCTGCGGGCACTGCAAGAGGAGCTGCGCCGACGGGCGAAGATGATCCGCTCCCTGCCCCGGGACATCTGCCCGGAGTCGAAGGTCACCAGCGTGCTGGCGGACAAGAAGTCGCTCGGGCTGCACCCGATCGTGATCGGGGTGGACGAGTGCCAGAAGTGGTTCGAGCACGAGAAGTACGGCAAGGAGCTGGAGCAGATCTGCACCGACCTGGTCAAACGCGGCCCCGCCACCGGGATCGTGCTGCTGCTCGCCACGCAGCGCCCGGACGCCAAGTCCCTGCCCACCGGGATCAGCGCGAACGCGTCCGCGCGCTGGTGCCTGAAGGTGATGGGTCAGGTCGAGAACGACATGGTGCTCGGCACGTCGAGCTACCGGCGCGGGGTGCGGGCCACGATGTTCTCGTGGGCGGACAAGGGCATCTGCTACTTCATGGGCGAAGGCGCCGATGCCCGCATCGTCGGCGCCACCAACAT
>NZ_JBHXFA010000197.1:0-10281 GCF_042724175.1 Streptomyces sp. NPDC127084 | reverse complement strand
TTGTTTATAAGAGACTGGCTCAGGCCTCGGTCTTCTCGGTGCCCTCGGCGTCGCCGGTGGACGCCTCGGCGGCCTCCTCGGCCTCGTCCTCGTCGTCACCCAGGTCGACGATCTCACCGTTGGTGTCCTTGACCGTGGCGGCCTCGACGACCGTGGCGAGGGCCTTGCCGCGGGCGACCTCGCCCACGAGCATCGGGACCTGGCCGCCCTCGACGATCGCCTGGGCGAACTGGTCGGGGGACATGCCGGAGGAGGCGGCGCGGCGCATGAGGTGCTCGGTGAGCTCCTCCTGGCTGACGTTCAGCTTCTCCTTGGAGACCAGCTCGTCCAGGACGAACTGGGTCTTGATGCCCTTGATCGCCTGTTCCGTGGTCTCGGCGTCGAACTCCTCGGCCGACTTGCCCTGGATCTCCAGGTACTTGGCGAGGTCGAGACCCATCTGGCCGAGCTGGTGGTGCTCCAGGTTGTGCTTGCGGGTGTTGACCTCGTCCTCGAGCAGCTTCTCGGGGATCGGGACCTCGACCAGCTCCAGGAGCTTCTCCAGGACGCGCTCCTGGGCCTGGGTGGCCTGGTCGTACTGCTTCATGTTCTCCAGGCGCTTGCGGCTGTCGGCCCGCAGCTCCCCAAGGGTGTCGAACTCGCTCGCCATCTGCGCGAACTCGTCGTCCAGCTCGGGCAGTTCACGGGCGGCGACCTGGGTGACCTTGACGGTGACCTCGGCCTCCTTGCCCTGCGCGGAGCCGCCCTTCAGCTCGGAGGTGAAGGTGGCCTCGCCACCGGCCTCGAGGCCGGTGACAGCCTCGTCGATGCCTTCGAGCAGCTCGCCGGAGCCGATGGTGTACTGCACGCCGTCGGCGACACCGTCCGCGAGGACCTCGCCGTCGACCTTGGCCTCGAGGTCGACGGTCACGACGTCGCCCTCGGCGGCGGCACGCTCGACCGGAGAGGTGGAGGCGAAGCGGGAGCGGAGCTGCTCCACGGACTTCTCGACGTCCTCGTCGCTGACCTCGATGACGTCGACCTCGACCTCGATGCCGGAGTAGTCCGGGATCTCGATGACGGGGCGGACGTCGACCTCGGCGGTGAAGTTCAGCGTCTCGCCGTCCTTCAGCTCGGTGATGTCGACCTCGGGCTGACCGAGCGGGTTGATCTCCGCCTCGTTGACGGCCTCGGTGTAGAACTTCGGGAGGGCGTCGTTGACGGCCTCCTCCAGCACCGCAGCACGGCCGAACCGCTGGTCGATGACCCGGGCCGGGATCTTGCCCTTACGGAAGCCCTTGACCGTGACCTGCTGGTTGATCTTCTTGTACGCCGCGTCGAGGCTGGCCTTGAGCTCCTCGAAGGGCACCTCGACAGTGAGCCGAACCCGGGTCGGGTTCAGGGTCTCTACGGCGCTCTTCACGGTTCGGTCTCCTTGGTGGCTGAATACTGGGGGTCTGCTGGACTCATCCCGGCGCGTGGTCCGGCGGCGGCTCAGCGGATCGGGCCCGGCTCTTCAGACACTCGTCAGACACACGGGCACGCAGCTTGCATAGTAACCGCAAGCGGGACGAGCCCCACAACGTGACCCTGAGAGGTGTACGTACTGGTCGGGGTGGCGGGATTTGAACCCACGGCCTTCCGCTCCCAAAGCGGACGCGCTACCAAGCTGCGCCACACCCCGTTTCGGTGCGACACGTAGGGTACATGGCCGAAGGCCGTGCTCAGATCCCTTTAGGCACACGCGTCGCCTCGGAGTGCCAGTCGCACGCGCCATGGACGGAATGGGTGTGCGGTCACCGGCACGGACCCGCTACGATGCTCTTCGTGCCGCGGCGCCCACGACCTTCGTAGGCGACTGCTGCACGGTCCTCGCGGGCGTAGCTCAATGGTAGAGCCCTAGTCTTCCAAACTAGCTACGCGGGTTCGATTCCCGTCGCCCGCTCTTGATGACTCAGGGCCAGGTCAGAGGTCGATTCCTCTACCTGGCCCTGAGGCGTTTCCGATCACGCGGGGCGACGGGGTGGAGCGTGGGCAGACGGCGATACGTAGCCAGGGGCGTGCCAGGCGGCTACCGCATCTGGGACAACAGGGGGCAGCGCTGGTGGGGCGACCACTACGAGCTGTGCCCTGACGATCTGCTGGCGGAACTCAACGGCGCCTCCGATCAGGCCAGGATCGCCGTCCTGCTCAAGCGGTTCAGGGCTCAGAAGCGTTGAGCGTCAGAATTTGATCGCATTGATCGAGTCCGCTATGGAGTCGAGAAAGTTGTTGATCGACGGCGCCATGCCCGTCGAGGCCAGGAAGAAACCGAACAGCGCTGCGACGATCGCGGGCCCGGCCTTGATCGAACCGCCGCGGATCATCACTACGAGGATGATCGCCAACAGCAGCACCACAGACAGCGAAATGGCCACAACTGATCACACCCTCGGTCGGTCCACCTGGCCCACAGGGGGAGCATGCGGCCCAGCACACCCCCTGCCAACCCCATCGTGCCACCAACCACCGGGCGGCGGATGCCGGCTGACGCACCGTCGGACGAGTGGTCCGGCCTGGCGCACAGCCCGCCCTCCCCGTATACCCGCTTCCGCTAAATGCACACGACCCGGTCACGAGAAATTCAAGAAATACTGGTGAGTTAATTCACCTATGTTTTCGGAGTGATCGTCAGGGTGGGTGGATTGTCCCGTTTGGGACGGATAAACCAGGGTATACAGGGCGTTCGCCGGTGACTTCGGGAACGAATTGAGAAAATCGGCGAGCATGTTTTACGTAATCCGATAAGGCGAGCTAGGGTGCCTCGAATGTTCCAGGCTCCGAATGCATTGCGGAGGAACCGGTCGCCCGAGGCTTCCCGGGATCCGGAACCCGTCCCCGCAGCGAACGTGACACAAGCGACGACACCGCCGACACCGCGGACACCGCGGACAGCGGCGACACCGACGACGCCGTCCTCGGCGACGCCGAGCCCGGCAGCCGCGCAGGTGGCGGCTGATCCGGCGCAGGAGCCGTCCAAGGGCACCAGACGCGACCCCTACTTCGACAACGCCAAGTACCTGGCGATCGTGCTGGTGGCCATGGCGCACGCCTGGGAGCCGGTGATGGAGGGCAGTCGCGCCACGCGGGCGCTGTACATGCTCGTCTACACCTTCCACATGCCGGCGTTCATCATCATCTCGGGCTACTTCTCACGGAGTTTCACCGCCCGGCCGGACCAGCTGAAGCGTCTGGTCAGCGGGATCGTGGTGCCGTACCTGGTGTTCGAGGTGGCGTACACGCTGTTCAAACGCTGGGCGGATGACGATCCCGGCTACCCGTTCAGCATGACGGACCCGCTGTATCTGACCTGGTTCCTGATCGCCCTGTTCGTCTGGCGGCTGTCCACCCCGCTGTGGCGTTCGCTGCGCCACCCGCTGCCTATCGCGCTGGTGATCGCCGCGCTCGGCTCGCTGACCTCGGGCATCGGGCAGGATCTCGACCTCCAGCGGATCCTCCAGTTCCTGCCGTTCTTCGTGGTGGGGCTGCTGCTGAAGCCGGAGCACTTCCAGATCGTGCGCAGGCGCGAGGTGCGGCTGCTGGCCCTGCCCGTGTTCGCCGGTGCCGCCGCTTTCGCCTACGCGGTGGCACCGCACATCCGGATGGGCTGGTTCTACCACTCGGCCGGCGCCGAGGACCTGGACGCTCCCTGGTGGGCGGGGCTGGTCATGACACCCGCGCTGTTCGTGTGCTCGATGCTGCTGACCGCCGCCTTCCTGGCCTGGGTGCCGCGCCGGCGCACCTGGTTCACCGCGCTCGGCGCGGGCACCATCTGCGGCTATCTGCTGCACGGCTTCCTGGTGAAGACCATCGACTGGCGGGATCTGGTCCCCCAATACCCATGGCTGGCCACACCGGCCGGGGAGATCTCCCTGACGCTGGCCATCGCCGTCGCCGTGACACTGCTCTGCACGCCGCCGGTGCGGCGGGCCCTGCGGTGGGCGACGGAGCCCGATCTGTCCTGGGCCTTCCGCCGGGAGGACCGCAAGAGCCGGGACGCCCGGAGCGACCAGAACGGCCGGGCGGTCACCCGTCAGCCGTCGTCGCGTTCCCAGTCGCCGTCAGCCCCAGCAACCGCCGTACCGTCGCGTACTTGTCGGTGAGCCGGTACCTGGTCGCCTCGTCCAGTACGGCGAGGCGGGCCGGGTCCGCGTTGTGGGCGAGGTCGGCCTCCTTGACGAGGAGGGCGCCGGGGGTCGTGAGGATGCGGCGGGTGTAGTCGGCGAGCGGCTCACCAGCGCGTTTGGTGAGGGCCAGGACCATCTCCTTGACGGACCCCGGCAGCGCGGCGGCGGCCAGCCAGTCGCGACTCAGCGCGTGGTCCTCGATGGCGTCGTGCAGCCAGGCCGCCGCGATCTGCTCGTCGGTGCCGCCACGGGCCCGTACACCGTCCGCCACGGCCTGGAGGTGCTCGGTGTAGGGGCGGCCCGCCTTGTCCCGCTGTGCGGCATGGGCCGCGCGGGCGATCGACTCGACCTCGGTCAGGGTGAGATACGGCATGCGCCCGACCCTGTTCAGGCTTCGCGGCGCAGCAGAAGCAGGGCCCGGTCGTCGTTGACGTCCTTGGCGACCGCCTCGATCAGATGCCAGGCGGCGCCTTCGAACCCGGTGGCGACATAGCGGTCGGCCTCGCCCGTCAGCCGGTCCATGCCCTCCGCGATATCGCGGTCGGATGCCTCGACCAGTCCGTCCGTGAAGAGCATCAGCACGTCGCCGGGCTGGAGCGAGCCCTTGACGGGGTCGAACTGGGCACCGTCGTACACACCGAGCAGCGGCCCGTCGGCGGTCTTCTCCTCCCAGCGTCCCGTGCCCGCGTTGAGCTGGAGGGCGGGCAGATGACCCGCGGAGAGGAGTTCGTAGTCGCCCGAGTCCAGGTCGAGCACCAGATGGATGGAGGTCGCGAAGCCCTCGTCCCAGTCCTGGCGCAGCAGATAGGCGTTGGCCGCGGGCAGGAAGCCGTGCGGCGGGAGGGAACCGAGCAGGCCGCCGAAGGCCCCGGACAGCAGCAGGGCGCGTGAGCCCGCGTCCATGCCCTTGCCGGACACGTCGGTGAGGACGACTTCGAGCGTACGGCCGCCGTTGGTACGGGCCGCGACCACGAAGTCGCCGGAGAAGGACTGGCCGCCGGCCGGGCGCAGGGCCATCTCGTGGTGCCAGCCCTTGGGCAGTCTGGGCAGCGCGCTCTGGACCCGGATGCGTTCACGCAGGTCGAACAGCATGGTTCCGCCGCGCCGCCAGGGCACGCCGACGCGGGCCCTGAACTGCGCGATGAGCAGTCCGAACAGCCCGCAGGCCGCCACCACCAGCACGGTGCCGGGGGTGACCCGTGCGGGTCCGTCCAGATACGGTCCGAGCGTGACCGACTCGATGATCAGCGCGCCGGCCGCCGTCGCGTAGAGCCCGAGGAGGCTCGCGGGCCGCAGCAGCACCCCGCCCGCGACGATGGGCAGCACCATCGCGGTGGGGGCGAACCAGACCGGCATGGCGATGGTGCCGCAGGCGATCGCCGGGATGGTGAGCAGCAGGCCCACGAAGGCGATCCAGTCGGAGCCGTCACCGCGGAAGTAGTCGACTCCGGATTTGCGCAGCGCGGTGCGGACCCGGCGGGCGGACCTCCGCAGCCGGGCCGCGATCGAACCTGCTGCGCCACGTGCCATCGACGTGGACCCTATCCATCCGCGCGGCCCTCGTGCAGGGGGGACCCCCGAAGCCCCCGAAGACGTAGACGGGGCGGTGCACAAGACATTGCGCGTGAAATCGGGTCGCGACGGAATGCGGCGCCCTGGTACGCATGGCATATGACAACGGTTGTACGGGTGCTGGACCGGTCGGAGTGGGATCACTGGTACGGGAGGCTGGAGCTCGCTTTCGGCGGTGTCCTGGAGACCCGGGAGGAGCGTGAGCTGTACCGCGAGCTGACCGAGGTCGATCGCTCGATCGGGGTGTGGGACGGTGACGAGTGCGTCGGCACCGCGGGCGCGTTCAGCTTCCGGATGTCGGTGCCGGGCGGTGTGTTCGTGCCCGCGGCCGGGGTGACGATGGTCAGCGTCGCCGCGACGCACCGGCGGCGCGGGTTGCTCACCTCGATGATGCGGCGCCAGCTGGACGACGTGCGTGAGTGGGGTGAGCCGCTGGCGGTGCTGACGGCGTCGGAGCCCGCCATCTACGGGCGTTTCGGATACGGGATCGCCGCGCATCAGATGAACCTGGAGATCGACAGCAGCCGGGTGCGGATCGCCGCGCCCGCGGGGACGGACGAAATACGGCTGCGGTTCGCTCCGGTGGCGGATGCCGCGGAGGTATGTGAGCGGATCTACCGCCGCACTATCGGCGTACGGCCCGGAATGTTCGCGCGGACGCCCGGTTGGGACCGGCTGCCGCTGCTGGACCCGCCGTCCGAGCGGGACGGCGCGTCGCGGATGCAGTGTGTGCTGGCCGAACGGGACGGCGAGGTGGTCGGGTTCGTCCGGTTCCACAACAAGCCGCAGTGGGGCGCGTCGGGGCCGGAAGGCTCGATCACCGTGCGGCAGATCGACGCGCTGGACCCGGCCGCGTACGCGGCGCTGTGGCGTTTCGTCTGCGACATCGACCTGACGTCGACCGTGCACGCCAGGAACAGGCCGGTGGACGATCCGCTGCTGGGCATGGTCAGCGACATCAGGCGGTGCGGTGTGCGGACACGGGACTCGCTGCACGTACGGCTGGTGGATGTGGGCACCGCGCTGGCGGCGCGTACGTACCAGGTGCCGGTGGACGTGGTCTTCGAGGTGGCGGACGCGTTCTGCCCCTGGAACGAGGGGCGCTGGCGGCTGACCGGTGACGCGAAGGGCGCGTCGTGCGAACGGACCGCGGACGCGCCGGATCTGACGCTGTCGGTGGCGGAGTTGGGTGCCGCCTATCTGGGCGGTGTGTCGCTGTCCTCGCTGGCGGGCGCCGGCCGGGTGCGCGAACTGCGCGAGGGCGCGCTGGCGGTGGCTTCACTCGCCTTCGGCTCGGACCCGGCGCCGTGGCTGCCGCACGGTTTCTGAGGAGTAGTCCCGTCAGTGCCACTGGTCCGCACAGGTCCGGGCTACGCCTTGTGCCGTACCCGGCCGACCAGGCGGCGCCAACGCCCGCCGGACGGACCGGGTTTCAGCGCAGTCCGCGCCCGGCGCCGGCCCTGATCGCGACCGGCCCAGCCGGAGAGCCGGGCTACGGCGGTCGTCCGACCGGGGCGGACTGGGCCTAACGGGGCTGGCAGCCCGGGCACCAGAAGAGGTTGCGGGCGGCGAGGTCGGCGGTGCGGATCTCGCCGCCGCAGATGTGGCAGGGCAACGCGGCCCTGCGGTAGACGTAGACCTCACCGCCGTGGTCGTCCACCCGCGGTGGACGGCCCATGGCCTCGGGGGTGTGCTCGGGCCTCACGGTGTCGATCCGGTTGTGGCGTACGCCCTCGCGCATCAGCGCCACCAGGTCCGTCCAGATGGCTCCCCATTCGCGTTCGGTGAGGTCCCTGCCCGCCCGGTAAGGGTCGATACCGTGGCGGAAGAGGACTTCGGCGCGGTAGACATTGCCGACGCCCGCGATCACCTTCTGGTCCAGCAGCAGTGCCGCGATGGACGTACGGGACCGGGAGATTCTGGCCCAGGCGTGGTCCGGGCCGTCTTCGGGGCGCAGGGGGTCGGGGCCGAGGCGGGCGTGTATCGCTCGCTTCTCGCCGTCCGTGATCAGGGCGCAGGCCGTGGGGCCGCGCAGATCGACGTAGGACTCGGGGTTGGCGAGCCGCAACCGCACGGTGTCGGTGGGCGGCGGGGCGGGGGCGTCGCCGAAGGCGACCTTGCCGAAGAGCCCGAGGTGGATGTGCACCCACTCGCCGGCACCGCCCGAGCCGCCGAAGCCGAGGAACAGATGCTTGCCGTGGGCTTGGGTGCGCTCCAGCACCGTGCCGTCGAGCAGGGCCGCTGAGTCGCTGAACTTGCCCTGCGGGCTGGTGACCCGCACGGACCGGCCGCCGAACCGTTCCCGGTAGTCGGCGGCCAGTCGGTGGATGGTGTGCCCCTCGGGCATCAGGCGGTCGGCTCCTGCGGGTGGTGCGCCGGGATCGGGGGGAGCTCGCCGGTGGTCTCGTAGCGGGCGAGCATCTCGATGCGGCGGGTGTGACGCTCCTCACCCGAGTAGGGGGTGTTGAGGAAGATCTCGACGAACTTGGTCGCCTCGTCCTCGGAGTGCATCCGGGCGCCGACCGCGATCACGTTGGCGTTGTTGTGCTCACGACCGAGAGCAGCGGTCTGCTCGCTCCAGGCGAGGGCCGCACGTACGCCCTCGACCTTGTTCGCGGCGATCTGCTCGCCGTTGCCGGAACCGCCGATCACGATGCCCAGGCTGTCCGGGTCCGCGACGGTCCGCTCGGCGGCACGCAGGCAGAACGGCGGGTAGTCGTCCTGGGCGTCGTAGATGTGGGGACCGCAGTCCACGGGCTCGTGGCCATGGGCCCTGAGCCACTCGACAAGGTGGTTCTTGAGTTCGAAACCGGCATGGTCGGAGCCGAGGTACACGCGCATGGTCCGAGTGTGGCACGCGCGAAGCCGGGCAGGCGTCAGCGGGGTCCGGCGCACGGGCCCTGTCGGATGACCCGGCCCCTCGGACGGAAGGCGGACCACGTGGCCCGCGTCACGATCCGGAATGAGGTCTTCCGTATTGGCGGGTCACCGGCTTGAATGCGGGGGCTCGTCACCCGAGCGACCCGTACACGTAAGGAATCGTCCATGAACCCCCAGCCGACCCTTACAAAGGCAGGCGTAACCACCGGTGAACCCGGTAATCCGCAGCCTTCCGACGGCCTCAAGGCCGGGCTGAAGAACCGCCATCTCTCCATGATCGCCATCGGCGGCGTGATCGGCGCCGGACTGTTCGTCGGCTCGTCCGGCGGTATCGCCAAGGCCGGTCCCGCCATCCTCGTGTCCTACGTACTCGTCGGCGCGATGGTCGTCTTCGTGATGCGGATGCTCGGCGAGATGGCCGCGGCGAGCCCCAACTCGGGCTCCTTCTCGGCATACGCAGACCGCGCGCTCGGCCGCTGGGCCGGTTTCTCGATCGGCTGGCTGTACTGGTTCTTCTGGGTCGTCGTGCTGGCGGTCGAGGCCACCGCCGGCGCGGTGATCCTGGAGGGCTGGGTCCCGGCCGTGCCGCAGTGGGCCTGGGCACTGATCGTCATGGCCGTGCTGACGGTGACCAACCTCGCCTCCGTGGCGTCCTACGGCGAGTTCGAGTTCTGGTTCGCCGGTATCAAGGTCGTCGCCATCGGCGCCTTCGTGGTCATCGGCCTGCTGGCCGTGTTCGGCGTACTGCCCGGCTCCGACAACCCCGGCGCGGGCTTCGCGCACCTGACCGACGCCGGGGGCTTCCTGCCCAACGGCGCGGGCGCGATCCTCACAGGTGTGCTGATGGTCGTGTTCTCCTTCATGGGCAGCGAGATCGTCACCCTGGCCGCCGGCGAGTCCGAGGACCCGCGGCGCGCGGTCACCAAGGCCACCAACAGCGTGATCTGGCGGATCGCGGTCTTCTACCTCGGTTCGATCTTCGTGGTGCTGACCCTGCTGCCGTGGAATGACGAGTCGATCGTGGAGAAGGGCTCGTATGTCGCGGCCCTGGACTCCATCGGCATCCCGCACGCCGGCCAGATCATGAACGTGATCGTGCTGACCGCCGTGCTGTCCTGCCTGAACTCGGGCCTCTACACCGCCTCGCGGATGGCGTTCTCCCTGGGCGAGCGCGGTGACGCCCCGAAGGCCTTCGCGAAGACCAGCAGCCGTGGCGTGCCCGTCATCGCCATCCTGGCCTCGGTCGTCTTCGGCTTCGTCGCCGTCATCTTCAACTACACGAACAAGGACACCGTCTTCCTGTTCCTGCTGAACTCCTCGGGTGCGGTCGCGCTCTTCGTCTGGCTGGTGATCTGCTTCACCCAGCTGCGGATGCGCGGGATCCTGAAGCGCGAGGCGCCGGAGAAGCTGACGGTGAAGATGTGGCTGTTCCCGTATCTGACGTGGGCGACCGCGGCGATGATCGCCTTCGTCATCGGCTACATGTTCTTCGACGAGGCCAACCGCGAGGTCGTGCTGCTCTCGGTGCTGGTGGCGGCCTTCGTGGTGGCCGTCGGCGTGGCGCGCGACCGGATGGGCAAGGGCCGGCCGGCGGCCGTGCCCGCCACCGCGGACACCCCGCGGGACTCGGTCGAAGTCTGAGGACCGTACCCCTGCCAAGGCCCGGAGCCCCGTCCCGCTACTC
>NZ_JBHXFA010000196.1:0-10313 GCF_042724175.1 Streptomyces sp. NPDC127084 | reverse complement strand
GCATCAGCGCCTGGCCCGCCCCCGTGTCCGCTTTCGTGCTCGTCAGCCCCGCGTCGGCAGCTCGAACCACACCACCTTGCCGGTCGAGAGCCGGGTCGCGCCCCACCGCCTGGCCAGCCGGTTCACCAGGAACAGCCCACGGCCGCCCTCGTCCGTGTCCCGCGCCCGCCGCTGCCGGGGCAACTGCGGCGAGTCGTCGCCGACTTCGCAGCGCAGCACGTCGGTGCGCAGCAGCCGCAAGGTCACCGGCCGTTCCGCGTACCGCACGGCATTGGTGACCACCTCGCTGACCAGCAGCTCCACCGAGTCGGACAGCTCCTCCAGACCCCACCGGGCCAGTGCCCTGCGGGCCAGCCGCCGGGCCCGGCCGGGCGCCCGCTCCTCCGGCTCCAGATACCAGTAGGCGACATCGCTCGGCGCGATCCCGTCGAAGCGAGCCGCGAGCAGCGCGATGTCGTCATCGCGGTCGCCGGGACCCAGCATGTCCAGCACGTCGTCGCAGAGCGCCTCAAGCGGTGGCGAGTGGTCCGGACCGGTGAGCTGGGCGGTCGCCGCCAGCCGCTCCCTGAGCTGCTCGATCCCGGTCCACACGTCCCGCAGCCGCGACTCGACCAACCCGTCCGTGTAGAGCAGCAGTGTGGCTCCGGCGGGCGCGTCCAACTCGACCGCCTCGAAATCCACCCCGCCGACACCGATAGGCGCGCCCGGAGGCACCCGGAGCACCTCCGCCCGGCCGCCGAGGTGCAGCAGTACCGGCGGCGGATGGCCCGCGTTCGCGATGGTGATCCGGTGCGCGACCGGGTCGTACACCGCGTACAGACACGTCGCCATGCGGTCGGTGCCCAGCCGCTGGGCCTGCTCGTCCAGGTGGTGCAGCACCTCCTGCGGGGGCAGGTCGAGACCCGCGAGGGTCTGGGCCGTGGTGCGCAGCTGGCCCATGATCGCCGCCGAGGTCATGGAGTGGCCCATCACGTCCCCGACGACCAGTGCCACCCGGCTGCCCGGCAGCGGGATCGCGTCGTACCAGTCACCGCCGACCCGAGCTGTCTCGGCCGCCGGGAGATAGCGCGACGCGAGCCGCACACCGGTCGGCTGGGGGAGCCCCTCGGGCAGCATGGTGCGCTGGAGTTCGTCGGCGATATACGCCTCACGGCCGTACAGCACCGCCTTGTCGATGCCGAGCGCGGTGTGGGTGGCGAGCTGCGCGGCCACCAGCAGGTCGTTCGGTTCGAAGGCCGGGCGATCGGGCCTGCGCAGGAAGATCGCCGCGCCGGTGACCCGGCGCCTGCCGCGCAGCGGCGCGAGGATCGCGCGATGGCCGGTCGGCAGGGTCCGGCCGTCGCCGAGCAGTTCGGGCAGGGCGGCGCGGGCCGCCGCGGAGTCCCCGAAGACCGGCCGTACGCCCCGCAGCACCTCGGCGAGCGCCCCACCGGTCTGCACCTCGCACAGATCCGCCACCGGCAGATCGGCCTGCGGATTCAGCACCGGTACCTGGACGGCATTGGTGACCAGCGCGTTCTCGGTGTCGTCGTCGGTTAAACGCAGCCGGTCGGTACGCCGCAGCCGCAGCACGAACGGTGAGACCGGCCGCTCGTCGCCGACCGGCAGCGGGTCGCGCAGATAGACCAGGATCGCGTCCGAGAACGTCGGCACGGTCGCCCGGCAGAGCCCGAGCACGATCTCGTCCAGGTCGATCCCGCGTGCGATACGCCGAGTCGCGGCGCCCACGAAGCGCAGCCGGTCGCCCTCGCGCCGGGCGGCACCGGCCGGGTCCTGCGGCGGGCCCGAAGGTGCGGCCGCGCCGGCCGGGCCCGGCGCGGAGAGCGGGCCCGGTGCGGGCGCCGGGCCAGGGACGGCGGACGCGGACGCCCCCATGGGCGTGGCGGCCCCCTGCGGCGCTGAGGCAGCCGGGTTGGCGGCTGCGGCGGCAGGTGCCGGCGACTGGGCGGGCAGGTTCCCGCCCGACGGCGTGGAGGCGTGCGTGCCCGCCTCATGCCGTGGCCGGGTGCGCTCCTGAGGCCGGGCAGCGAAGGGCTGCCGGCCTTCATGGGAGGTGGGATGCTCCGTCACGCGTGGGATTCCGTCCGTCCGGGCCGGTGGTACGAGGTCAGGGCCGGTTTTCCGGATCGTGCCGGACACGTCGGGTAGCCGGGCCATGGCGTCTCGGGTGCCGCTGTGGGTGTCCCCATGGCCCGGGGTGGCAACGTCCCAGGGCCGTCGATGTATCCCTTACCCACTCCGGGCGAGGCGTCGACAAAAAGAAGGAGATCCGGGCCCACATCAAGCACGGTCTGCTCCCCCTCGTGATGACTTGCGGTCAGTTCCGGTGCGGTGCTGAGTCGTTGCCGGTTCTTCGTGCCGATTCGTCGTGCCGTTCCATTGTCCGATCGCTGTGCGATGGATGTGCGATTTTCTGCGATGTGGTGCGGAGTCGTGGCGCTGTGGTGTCGGGGCGTCTCGGCGGTGCGGCCTTGCGGAGGACGATCCTACGTTTGAACCCCCGGGGCGCATCAAGGGTCTCACGGCCTCGTCATGCCGACCTGCACTCCGGCGTGTGATTCCAGTCGGCGGGCAGTTCGGGGATCGGCCACCCGGGATCGGGCCGCCAGTCCTCCCAGCCGTCCGAGAACGGCTGACCCCAGGACCGGATGACCTCGACTGCCGACTGCCCTGCCGCCCGTACCCGCAGCGCCTGCCGGGCGTCCATCAGCCCGGACTGCTGCGCCTGGGCGAACTCGTCCTCGTCCAGCCAGCGCCAGCTGCGGTCCGGGCGTACGGCGATGTCGAGGAAATGGTCCTCCGAGTCCACCCCGCCGGCCCACCGGGTGCGCGGCTCCTCAAGGTTCACGTACCAGTTCTTGAACCGCCAGCCGCTGTCCCAGAACAGCCATACCGACCAGGGCTCGTGCGGCCTGGCCAGCTTCAGCACCCCCATGCCCGACCAGTGCGCGCGGGCCGTGGTGCGGGGCGCGGTGTAGCGGGTGGCGAGCGGTTCCTGGTGCACCGGACTGCCGTCGCTGAGTACGGGCCGTACGCACTCGGTGCCCGGCGCCATCCATACGGCCAGCACTTCGTCCGTGTCCTCGACCACCGTCACGGGTCGGCAGATATGCACGTCACCGGAGGAGTTGCCGCGATACCGCCACAGGATGTGGTCTCCGGGCGCCCAGTGCGGGAAGTCTGCCGTACCTGTCATGCGCAGATCTTAGGGCTATGGTGCGGGGCGCGCTGCGGTGCAGGTCACGGGCCCTGGCGGGGCTCCGCCGGCCTCCGCCCACGCGTCAGGGACGCCTCGGGTGGCCGTGCCGAAGATGTGCCAGGGAGCGCATCCCCGGCACCTCAGGGGCGGGTCATCCGCAGCACGTCCAACGCCTCGTCCAACTGCTCCAGGGTCAGATCGCCGCGGTCCACGTACCCGGACTCCAGCACCACCTGACGGATCGTCTTCCGCTCGGCAAGGGACTTCTTGGCGACCTTCGCGGCTTCCTCGTAGCCGATGTACTTGTTCAGCGGGGTGACCACCGACGGCGAGGACTCGGCGTACTCCCGGCCCCGCTCCTCATGGGCGGTGATGCCGTCCACCGTACGGTCGGCCAGCAGCCGGGACGAGTTCGCGAGCAGCCGCACGGACTCCAGTACGTTCCTGGCGATCACCGGCATCATCACGTTCAGCTCGAAGTTGCCGGCGGCTCCGGCGATGGCGACGGTCGCGTCATTGCCCATCACCTGCGCTGCCACCATCAGGACCGCCTCCGGGATCACCGGATTGACCTTGCCCGGCATGATGGAGGAGCCCGGCTGGAGATCGGGCAGCGCGATCTCGGCGAGTCCGGTCCGCGGACCGGACGCCATCCAGCGCAGATCGTTGGCGATCTTGGTGAGCGAGACGGCCACGGTACGCAGCTGCCCCGAGGTCTCCACCAGACCGTCCCGCGCGCCCTGCGCCTCGAAGTGGTCGCGGGCCTCGGTCAGCGGCAGCCCGGTCGCCCGCGCGACCTCGGCGATGACGGCCGCCGAGAAGCCGGGCGGGGTGTTGATACCGGTACCCACCGCCGTACCGCCGAGCGGCAGCTCGGCGAGCCTGGGCAGTGAGGCCCGCAGCCGTTCGACTCCGTAGCGGATCTGAGCGGCGTACCCGCCGAACTCCTGACCGAGGGTGACGGGTGTCGCGTCCATCAGATGGGTGCGCCCGGACTTGACGACCCCGGCGAACTCGGCGGCCTTGCGCTCGAGCGACGCGGCGAGGTGCTCCAGGGCCGGGATCAGATCCCGGCTCACGGCCGCGGTGGCGGCGATATGGATGGAGGAGGGGAACACGTCGTTCGACGACTGCGAGGCGTTGACGTGGTCGTTCGGATGGACGGAGCGCCCGAGGCGCTCACCGGCCAGCGTCGCCAGGACCTCGTTGGTGTTCATATTGGACGAGGTGCCTGAACCCGTCTGGAACACGTCCACCGGGAAGTGCTCGTCCCACCGCCCTTCGGCCACCTCGGCCGCCGCGTCCTGGATGGCCTCCGCGACGTCCTTGTCGAGCACCCCCAGTTCCGCGTTCACCTTGGCGGCGGCGGCCTTGATCCGGGCGAGGGCCTCGATATGGGCGCGTTCGAGGCGCTGTCCCGAGACCGGGAAGTTCTCCACGGCCCGCTGGGTCTGCGCCCGCCATTTGGCGTAGGCGGGGACCTTCACCTCGCCCATGGAGTCGTGCTCGATCCGGTAACCCTGGTCAGACATCTCCAAACCTCCTGAAAGGCTGAGCACTTGCCGGGGATCATGTATTCCCCCGTTCCCGGCAAGTGCTCACCGGAGACATCGCCTGATGAGGTCAGCCCAGGCCGGGGCCCCGCACCGGAATGCTGGTGAAGGTGGGCGCGGGTGCCGGGTTCTGGAAGAAGTCCTCGCCCTTGTCGTCCACCACGATGAAGGCCGGGAAGTCCTCGACCTCGATCTTCCAGACCGCCTCCATGCCGAGCTCCTCGTACTCGACGACCTCGACCTTCTTGATGCAGTCCTGGGCGAGCCGGGCCGCCGGGCCGCCGATCGACCCCAGGTAGAAGCCGCCGTGGGCCGCGCACGCGTCCGTGACCTGCTTGCTGCGGTTGCCCTTGGCCAGCATGACCTTGGAGCCGCCCGCCGCCTGGAACTGCTCGACATACGAGTCCATCCGGCCCGCCGTCGTCGGGCCGAAGGAGCCGGAGGCGTAGCCCTCGGGGGTCTTGGCCGGGCCCGCGTAGTACACGGGGTGGTCCTTGAGGTACTGCGGCATCTCCTCGCCCGCGTCCAGCCGCTCCTTGATCTTGGCGTGCGCGATGTCGCGGGCGACGACCAGCGGGCCGGTGAGCGAGAGCCGGGTCTTGACCGGGTACTTCGTCAGCTCGGCGAGGATCTCGTCCATCGGCTGGTTCAGGTCGATCCTGACCACGTCGGCGGACTCGGCGGACTCGGTGAGCTGCTCGTCGGTGGTCTCGGGCAGGAAGCGCGCCGGGTCCGTCTCCAGCTGCTCCAGGAAGACACCCTCAGCGGTGATCTTCGCGACCGCCTGGCGGTCGGCGGAGCAGGACACGGCGATCGCGACCGGGCAGGAGGCCCCGTGCCGGGGCAGGCGCACCACGCGCACGTCGTGGCAGAAGTACTTGCCGCCGAACTGAGCGCCGATACCGATCTTCTGCGTCAGCTCGAAGACCTTCTCCTCCAGCTCCTTGTCCCGGAAACCGTGGCCGAGCACCGAGCCCTCGTCCGGCAGCTCGTCCAGGTAGTGCGCCGAGGCGTACTTGGCGGTCTTCAGCGCGAACTCGGCCGACGTACCGCCGACCACGATCGCCAGGTGGTACGGCGGGCACGCCGCGGTGCCCAGCGAGCGGATCTTCTCCTCCAGGAACTTCATCATGGAGGCCTCGTTCAGGACCGCCTTGGTCTCCTGGTAGAGGAAGGACTTGTTGGCGGAGCCGCCGCCCTTGGCCATGAAGAGGAACTTGTACGCACCGCCGTCGGTCGCGTACAGCTCGATCTGCGCGGGCAGGTTCGAGCCGGTGTTCTTCTCGTCCCACATGGTCAGCGGCGCCATCTGCGAGTAGCGCAGATTGAGCCTGGTGTACGCGTCGAAGATGCCGCGCGAGAGGGCCTCCGCGTCGCCGCCCTCCGTCAACACGTTCTGCCCGCGCTTGCCCATGACGATCGCCGTGCCGGTGTCCTGGCACATGGGGAGTACGCCCGCGGCCGCGATGTTCGCGTTCTTCAGCAGGTCGAGTGCGACGAACTTGTCGTTCGAAGAAGCCTCGGGGTCGTCGATGATCTTGCGTAGCTGGGCGAGGTGCGCCGGGCGCAGGTAGTGCTGGATGTCGTGGATGGCCTCTTCGGCCAGCTTGCGCAGCGCCTCGGGTTCGACCTTGAGGAAGGTACGTCCGTCGGCCTCGAAGGTGGAGACCCCTTCGGCGGTCACCAGGCGGTACGGCGTGGTGTCCTCTCCCAGCGGGAGCAGATCGGAGTACTGGAACTCGGGGCTGGGCATGACGGCCATTCCTCACTCGGCAGACTGCGGCGCGGCCTCCGTTGGCGCGCGCGCCCACAAGCGTAAGGCGCCTGTCGGAGTCCGGGCTTGTGAGGTAAGGCTCAGTCGGCGGCCCGGTCGCGTACGGGCGGCGGCGGCCGAGGATCGCCCGGACGGGGACCATGGCACCTCAGGCCGTGTCTGCCACATCCCGCCTGGCCCGCGACTCCCCCAGAGCTTCCCCCTGCTGTTGCGGGGGGACCCCAGGAGGTGCCCCCGCTGCGTTGTCGGCGTCAGCGGCGCCATCCAAGGATGCCCGGTACGAGGATGACCTCCCGCTGCCTGCGGCGGGGGGACCCACAGCGCCTTGCGATCCGTCCCCTCGGCCCTTGCGGGCCTGGGGAGGCCCCACCCCCTCGGCCGTTGTGGGCCTGGGGAGGCCTCACTCCCTCGGCTCCTGCGGGCCTGGGGAGGCCCCATGCACCAGACGCCGCGGGCCCTGCGGGCCTGGGGAGGGGGCCCATGCACCAGACGCTGCGGGCCCCGCCCTTCGGGCGGACGGCGCCATTTGCCAGATACGGCCTAGTCGCGATCTATCGCGTTTCGCTACGCTGATTCCGTGGACTTCGAGAAGCGTGCATCAGCGGGCTCCGGGCCCGGTCAGTCCAAGCCGCCCGTCGCTCCAGCCGACACCGCCGGCGCTGCCGGCACCCGTGACGACGGGGCCGGTGCGGACATGACGGCGGAAGCCGCAGTGGGGGCCGGGGCCATCCGTGCTTCCGACGCCGACCGCGACCGGACCGCGGACATCCTCCGCGAGGCCCTGGCCGAGGGGAGGCTCGACCCGGCGGAGCACGCCGAGCGGATCGACGCGGTCTACCGCGCCAAGACCGTGGGCGAACTCGAACCGATCGTGCGGGACCTGCCCGCGGCGCGGCCAGGCACCGAGCCGATGGCGTACGACGAGGGCACCGGTGGGCCCATCGGACCGGCCGAGAACCTGGTCGCGGTGTTCTCCAGCGCCACCCGCAGGGGCCGCTGGCGGGTGGGGTCTCGGACCAACGCCTTCGCGTTCTTCGGCAACGTCGAGATCGACCTGACCGAGGCGATGTTCGGGCAGCGGCTCACGGTCATCAACGCGACGTCGGTCTTCGGCAACGTCGAGGTGCGCGTCCCGGAGAACATCACGCTGCGCGGTGGCGGCACGGGCATCCTCGGCAACTTCGATGTGGTCGCCCTGGAGGGCACCGACCCGCATGCCCCGGTGGTGGTGGTCAACGGCTACTCGGTGTTGGGCAACGTGGAGGCCAAGCCGAAGCGCGGCAAGCGGGTCGCCGACCTCCACGCCAAGATGCGCGGACACCTGGGTCGTTGACGACGCCGGCCCCGGTCGCGGCGTAGCCGGTGCCGGCGGCGGGGGCGCGTGGAGTCGGGCCCCGCGCGGGCTGGTACGGGTCTGCGGACGTCGCGTTCGGATCCTGGCGCAACTCAGTGCATAGGCGCGCGTACAGCGGGTAGGCCTTGCTGCATCGTCTCCCACTCGATCGCTTGACGTTCGCTCGATCGCTCGCGAAGCCGTCAGCCCAGCCGTCGTCAGTCGTCAGGAGTAGACCGTGCTGCAACTGCCGCATCAGCCCATGCAGGTAGCCGCCGTTCCACCCCAGCGAACCTCTGCTCGGGAAGATCAGGACGCGCCCTGGCATACGGCGGCGGTGTGCCGCCGGGACGAAGCCGGGCTGTTCTTCGCACCGTCCAAGGAACCGACCGCCGCGCGGCTCTCCCGTGAGGAGGCCGCCAAGCGCGTCTGCGCCCGCTGCCCGGTCCTGCTGGAGTGTCGCGAGCACGCGCTGCTCCAGCCCGAGCCCTACGGGGTCTGGGGCGGGCTCACCGCGGCCGAGCGCCGTGTGGTGCTGGCCCGGCGCAGGCGGCGCGAGACCGAGCTGAAGAAGCCCGCTTCTTCGGTGGCCTGACCGCGTGCCGTTCCGTACGGGACAGCGCCGTCCGTACGGAACGGAGCAGACGGCAGGAATGGCCGGAAACGGAACAGGCGAGGGCAAGGGCGCCCCCACCGCGTAGACGCGGATGAGGACGCCCCTTTCCGTACGTCCTTACTGGGCGCGGTCGAAGTCGACGGCGCTGTACGCGCGCAGCTTCGACAGCCGGTGCCAGGAGTCGATCTGGCGGATCGTGCCGGACTTGGAGCGCATCACCAGGGACTGCGTGGTCGCGGTCTCCGCCCGGTAGCGCACACCGCGCAGCAGCTCGCCGTCGGTGATGCCCGTCGCGACGAAGAACACGTTGTCGCCACTGACCAGGTCGTTGGTGTACAGCACCCGGTCGAGGTCATGACCGGCGTCGATGGCACGCTGCCGCTCGTCCTCGTCCTTCGGCCACAGCTTGCCCTGGATGGTGCCGCCGAGGCAGCGGATGGCGCAGGCGGCGATGATGCCCTCCGGCGTACCGCCGATGCCCATCAGCATGTCGACACCGGTGCCGTCGCGCACGGCCATGATCGCGCCCGCGACGTCGCCGTCCGAGATGAACTTGATCCGGGCGCCGGTCTCCCGGATCTCCTTGACGATGCCCTCGTGGCGGGGCCGGTCCAGGATGACGACGGTGACGTCTTCGGGGGAGGAGTTCTTGGCCTTGGCGACGCGGCGGATGTTCACCGCGACCGGCGCGTTGATGTCGACGAAGTCGGCCGCCTCGGGGCCGGTGACCAGCTTGTCCATGTAGAAGACGGCGGACGGGTCGAACATGGTGCCCCGGTCCGCGGCGGCGAGCACGGCGATCGCGTTGGGCATGCCCTTGGCGGTCAGCGTGGTGCCGTCGATCGGGTCCACGGCGATGTCGCACTCCGCGCCGGTTCCGTCGCCGATGCGCTCTCCGTTGAAGAGCATCGGGGCCTCGTCCTTCTCGCCCTCCCCGATCACGACGATCCCGTTCATGGACACGGTGTGCACCAGGGTCCGCATGGCCTTGACGGCCGCGCCGTCCGCGCCGTTCTTGTCGCCCCGGCCGACCCAGCGGCCGGCGGCCATGGCGGCGGCCTCGGTGACCCGGACGAGTTCGAGTGCGAGGTTGCGGTCGGGGGCCTCGGGGGAGACCTCCAGCTGGGACGGGAGATTGTGCTCGGTCATCGGAGCGCACCTTCCTGTACGACGACGGCCGGAAAAAGAAGAGGGTGATGCGACTCTATCGGTACGTCGACAAATTGAGCAGTGGGCCCCACGTTTGAGCGCTATACCTTGATGCGACCATAGTGCCGTGGCAGGTATGCGAGGCAAGCAGACGGTACGGGGAATGGTCCAGTCGCTGGCGGTGGTGCTGGCGGCTGCCTTTGTGGTCTATCTCTTCGTTCCGCACGACGACAGTGCGGATCCGGTCAAGGCGGTCGACTACCGCGTCGAGCTGCTGACGGCACGGCGGGCCGCGCCCTATCCGGTGGTGGCCCCTGCCGGGCTGCCCGAGGGCTGGAAGGCGACGTCGGTCTCGTACAAGCGCCAGAGCGACGACCAGTGGCACCTCGGGTTCCTGGACCCGGACGGGCGCTATGTCGCGATCGAGCAGTCCACCGCTCCGGCGGGCAGGTACATCCCGGACGTGACCCAGCGGGCGGAGAAGACCGAGCGCACCCAGCAGGTGGCCGGTGTGGCCTGGGAGCGCTGGGAGGGGCCGAAGTACGACGCGCTGGTGCGGACCGACGAGAAGGGCTCCATCACCGTGGTCACCGGGTCGGCGTCGTTCGAGCGGCTCACCGAGATGGCGGCGGCACTGGAGACCGGGAAGGCCTGACAGGCAGGTAGGACGCGGGCGGGCACGCCTCCCG
>NZ_JBHXFA010000195.1:0-10479 GCF_042724175.1 Streptomyces sp. NPDC127084 | reverse complement strand
CGGAGTCGACGCGTCCTGCGCGCACGAGCCGCCCCACCCCCACACCACCCCGCACGCCAACCGAAACCAGCGCACCCCCCCCCCCCGCGCCCCCCCTCCCTCGCCCCTCGCCTCCCCCCCCCCCCCCCCCGACGGTGGGAGTCGGCCGCGCTACGCGTCCGGCGCGGCGAGCAGCCCCTCCAGCAGGGTGCGCAGACGGGTCGTACGGGCCTGTGCCGGGACATGAGCGACCGCGTGCACCAGGGCCTGCTCCACACCGTGGACCACCGAGAGGTGCCGCTCACCGCGGCTGAAGGCTGTGTAGACCCAGGGCCGGCTCAGGCCCTGCGCCGCGTCGCCGGGGAGCACGACGACCGCGGCGGGCCAGCGGCTGCCCGCCGCTTGGTGTGCCGTGAGCGCCCAACCGTGCCGCAGCGCCGAGCCGACCTGCTCCCGGGGGACGACGAGGGCCGCCCCCTCACTCTCGATGCGCAGACCGTCCGCGTCCGCTGAGAGCACCGTGCCGCACAGGACCCGTCCAGGGCTCGGGGCATAAGCCACCCGGTCACCCGGGTCGAAGCCGCCGAAACGACCGGGTCCGGGGTTGAGCTGTACCTTGAGCGCCGCGTTGAGCGCGCGTGTCCCGGCCGATCCGCCATGCCCGACCGTGATCACCTGGGTCCGCTCCGGCGGTACGCCGATTGCCCGCGGCACCGAGTCCGCGACCAGCTGGACCGTGCGGTGCACGGCTTCGGAGGCGTCCCGCACCGGGACGATCACGACCTCCTTGCCGGGTGCCGCCACCTGGTTGAGCTCGCCGATCCCGATGCCCGAGACCAACTCCCCGATCGGGCCGGGGTCGGGCATCCGGGAGGCGATCTGCGGGCACACCCGGGCCGCCAGCACATCGGCGAACACCTGTCCCGGGCCTGCCGAGCCCAGCACTCCGGGGTCACCGCTCAGCACCAGCCTGCTGCCTTCGGGAAGCGACTCCACCAGCATCGCGGCGGTCTCGACGTCGAGCTGCGGCGCGTCCAGAACGGCCAGCACATCGAGCGCGAGGCCACCGTCGGTGTCACGACCGGGGCCCTGGGCCCCGGAGAGCAGCCCTCGTACGGTGACCGCGCCGGTGTCCCCCGACCGTCGGCGGCCGTTCTCGCTGTGGGTCGCGATCACCGCACGCAGTCCGTGTGCGCGAGCGGCCTCGACCAGAGCGAGGACCTCGGCGCGCGCCGCCTCACCACCCGTGTGCACGACCAAGCCATGGCTGCCGACCGCCCGCACCAGCTCAGGCCCTTCCCAGCCGGAATCATCCGGGCCCGTCCGGACCAGCCGGGCGAGACCGTCGGCAAGGCTCTCCTCCGCGAGGGCGTAGCGGTCCAGGCCGACGAGTACCGGCACACTCGGCCGGTCCGCTCCTGCGATGTCTCCGCCGCGCCCCGCCTCCCCGGATCCGGCCTCGTCTTCCGCCGCTTCCTCGTCCTGGAAGGCGTCGTCCAGCCCGTCCTGGAAGACCAGGACGGCACCCGCGGCGATGACCTGCTCCAGCGCCTCATCAGGGTCGGGCACCGAGCGGGCGTCGAGCGCCCCGCGCACGTCAGCCGCCTCCAGTGCGGTATGGCCCTGCCGCGCGGCCTGCTCCAGCAGCCAGGTCACCAGACCCACCGCTCGCCGTGCGTCGCCCGGACCGCATTCGTCACCGAGCAGGGCCCGGGCGAAACCGTCCGCTTGTTCCGGCCGGACGCCCGGCACGGCCAGCAGCCGCCAGGGATCGTCACGCAGCAGCCGCGCGGCCTGCTCCCCGAGGACGCCGGCCACACGCTCCGCGAGCCCCTCGGGCGCGCCGCCCGACACCAGCACCTCCAGCACCGCGGACACGGCGGCCGGACCGGGCTGTCGCGGGCCGTGCTCCGGCTCGGGCACCCGGGGCCGCGCCGGTGGTGGCACGGACGAGGCGGCCGGTGGCCGCGGCGCGGTGGGCGGTTCGACCAGCGTGCCCGCGGCCGTCTGCCCGCTCTCCACCGCCCTCACCGCCGCCAGCAGGTCGGCTGCCGTCCCGCTCAGCTTCGCCCCCGCCTCGATCGGCCCGGCCTTCTCCGCCTTGCGCTGCTCGATCCTCGCCCGCACCTCCCGCTGCGCCGCGAGCTCGGCCTCAGCCTCGGAGAGCTCCCCCGCCCCGGCCCCTTCGCCGTCGGCTTGCTCGCTGTCCGTGGCCGTGGCTTCCGCCTCGGCTTGCTCGCTGTCCGTGGCCGCGCTCCCCGCGTCGGCGTCTCCGGCGCCCGAGGCGTCCGGGACCGCGGCGTCTTCGTGCTCGTCCTCCGGGGGGCCGGGAATCGCCCCGGGTTGCGCGGTCACAGCGTGCTCCAGTCCTGGTCGGGATAGCGGTGCACGGGCGCCGACACATCGTCGAGCGCCTGGCAGATTTCGTCAGGAAGACTAAGACCCTCCACTGACAGTGCCGCCTCAAGCTGCTTCGTGGTGCGGGCCCCGACGATCGGAGCGACCACCCCGGGCCGGTCGCGCACCCAGGCGAGCGCCACCTCCAGCGGGGTGGTCGCGAGTCCGTCGGCCGCCGTCGCGACCGCGTCCACGATGCGACTCGCCGTGTCGTCGAGATAGGGCTCGACGAAGGCCCCCATCGTCTCCGACGCCCCTCGCGAGTCCGAGGGAGTCCCGGACCGGTACTTGCCCGTGAGTACCCCGCGCCCCAGCGGAGACGACGGCAGCAGTCCCACGCCCAGATCCAGCGCGGCCGGCAGCACCTCGCGCTCGATCCCGCGTTGCAGCAGCGAGTACTCCATCTGAGTGCTCGCCAGACGCGTCCGTATACCTCCTGCGGCCTCCTGCCAGGTCGCCGCCTTCGCCAGCTGCCAGCCGCAGAAGTTGGACACACCCGCATATCGTGCGCGTCCGCTGCTCACCGCGAGGTCCAAGGCCTGAAGGGTCTCTTCCAGCGGAGTCTGCGCGTCGAAGGCGTGGATCTGCCAGAGGTCGACGTGATCGGTGCCGAGGCGTTCCAGCGACGCGTCCAGGGCGGCCAGCAGATGACCGCGCGAGCAGTCGAACCTGCGGTCCGGCTCCAGCACGCTCCCGGCCTTCGTCGCGATGACCAGATCACGCCGCGGCACGAGCCGCTCCATAAGCCGTCCCAGCAGGTACTCGGCCTCGCCGCCGCCGTACACGTCGGCCGTGTCGACCAGCGTGCCGCCCGCCTCCCAGAAGGCCTTCAACTGCTCAGCGGCGTCATGCTCGTCGGTGTCCCGGCCCCAGGTGAGGGTGCCTAGCCCGATCCGGGACACGCGCAGGCCGGTACGGCCGAGATGCCTCTGCTCCATGCGGCGAGATTACTGGCCATGGCTCGGCCCGGATCCACCCCTGTGGACAAGTCGCTCCTGTCGGATGCGGGGCCGTCGCGCTAGAGTCCGCGGGAAAGACGTTACTGACGGGTAAGGGGAGCGGTATGCGGCTCGGCATCAATCTCGGCTACTGGGGAGCCGGCATGGACAGCGACAACCTCGCTGTCGCTCAGGAGGCGGACCGCCTCGGCTATGACGTGTGCTGGGCCGCCGAAGCGTACGGCTCCGACGCGCCCACCGTGCTGGCCTGGGTCGCCGCCCAGACCGAGCGTATCGACGTCGGTTCCGCGATCTTCCAGATCCCCGCTCGCCAGCCCACGATGACCGCCATGACCGCGGCCACTCTCGACGCCCTCTCCGGGGGACGCTTCCGCCTGGGCCTCGGTGTCTCCGGGCCGCAGGTCTCCGAGGGCTGGTACGGAGTGAAGTTCGACAAACCGCTCGCCCGTACCCGTGAGTACGTCGAGATCGTCCGCAAGGCCATGACCCGCGAGCGCCTCAGCTACGAGGGCGAGCACTGGACCCTCCCGCTGCCCGGCGGCCCGGGCAAGCCGATCAAGCTGACCGTGCACCCCGAGCGCGAGCACATCCCGGTCTACATCGCCGCCATCGGCCCCAAGAACCTCGAGCAGACCGGTGAGATCGCGGACGGCGCCCTGCTGATCTTCGCGGCCGCCGAGCACATCGAGGACACGGCGATCCGCCACATCCGCGCGGGCCGCGAGAAGGTGGGCAAGACCATGGAGGGCTTCGATGTCTGCCCGACCCTCCCGATCGCCCTCGGCGACGACGTCCGGGGCCTCGCCGACATGTTCCGCCCGTACACGGCGCTTTACGTGGGCGGTATGGGCAGCCGGAAGCAGAACTTCTACAACCAGCTCGCCCAGCGCATGGGATACGAGAAGGAAGCCGCGGAGATCCAGGAGAAGTACCTCTCCGGTGACAAGAACGGCGCCGCCGCCGCCGTGCCGCACGAGCTGGTCGACTCGACGGCGCTGCTCGGCCCCGTCGAGCGGATCGCCGATCGGATGCAGGCCTACGCCGCGGCCGGGGTCAACACGCTGACTCTCGCCCCCGCCGGCTTCACCCTGGACGAGCGGCTGGCGTCCCTGCGGGCCGGTACCGACGCCCTGGAGCGCGCCGGGCTGGCCTGATCGCGCCGCGCCCGGCCGCCGGTGAACGACCTGCCGCCGTTCGCCTGGCACCTGCTGAACGACCTGCGGCCGTGGTGGGGGCTCGGGGTCATCCCCGCCACGGCCGTCATGCCGTCTAACGCGCCCGGCGTCCTGGGGTCACGGGACGCCCGGGAGGCGCCACGCGGCGCCTGTGCCGTCCTGTGCGCGGCCGGAGTGCCTCGCACGCGCTTCCCGCGCGCTCCTCCTTTTGGCTGAGTCCTCCGCTCCATCGGTTGCCTGACCGGCCGCTCCGCATTTGACTCGTTCTTTGCGGGTGTCCGACTGGAGGTGGCAGTGATGCTCTCGGCCCGAAGCCTGTTCCAGGAGATCCTCGACAGTGACGACTCCTACCAGCTCTTCTGCTCGATCGCGGCCAGTGGCGAGACCCAGGGCGGCTGGGAGAACGGCAGGATCGCCGCACTCGTGCCCGACTCCATGGGCGAGCTCGCCCCGAAGATCACCCGGCACGGGGCGGACGAGGACAAACACGGGCGGATCTTCAACGGGCTGCTGAAGAAGAGGGGCCTCGACCCCGTCGCCGTCCCGCCCGAGACGGACTACACGATGCTCCTGGAGCGCCAGGGCATCGGCCTCGCCCACGACAAGCTGCGCCAGGACCAGCGCCTCAGCGAGCGGGACATCATCGTCTACCTCTCCCACAGCCGGGTCACCGAACAGCGCGCGGCGGACCAGATGGACATGCTGGTGAGGTACTTCGGGGATCATCCCGAGGTCGGCAAGGCGATCCGGCAGATCTGCGACGACGAGGACAACCATCTGGCCTACTGCCACGAGGAGCTGCTCCGCCTCGCCTACGCCGGGCACGGCCGTACCATCCAGCGTGCGCTCCGCGAGTGCGCTCTCACCGAGATCACCGTCTACCGGGACGTCAGCCTCGCCGTGATGTCCCATATGGGGAGACTGCTGCGCTGGCCCAAGGCCAAGTCGGTCGCACTCGCCGCGGGTATCCACGCGATGTACGTCTACGAGCGGGCCGGCGGTTGGCGGCGCATGGTGAGCCTGAAGATGCCCGAACGGCGCAACGCACTCGGTGGCCCGGCGGCGGCCGCTCCCGCCATCTGACGGTGGGGTGACCGGCAGCCGTGATCACAGCCATCCGCGGCGCTTGAACAACCGGTACAGCCCGTACACCACCACCGCCATCAGCAGCAGGACCGCCGGATATCCCCAGGTCCAGCTCAGCTCGGGCATGTGCTCGAAGTTCATCCCGTAGATCCCCGCGACCATCGTCGGAACCGCCACCATGGCCGCCCAGGCGGAGATCTTCCGTACGTCGTCGTTCTGCCGTACGCCCATCTGCGCGAGGTGCGCCGCCAGGATGTCCGAGAGCAGCCGGTCCAGCGCCTCCACCTGTTCGTTGACCCGCAGCAGATGGTCGCCCACATCGCGGAAGAACGGCTGGGCGTGCTCATGGACGAAAGGGACCGTCGCGTTCGTGAGCCGCTCCACCGGTGCCGACAGCGGTACGGTCGCCCGGCGGAACTCCAGCACCTGCCGCTTGAAGGTGTAGATCTTCGCCGCGGTGTTCCGGGACCCGCCCCCTTCGGGCGCGAAGACCTCCGCCTCCAGGCCCTCCATGTCGATCTGCAACTCGCTCGCCACGTCGATGTAGTGGTCCACGATCGCGTCGCAGACGGCGTAGAGAACGGCGGTCGGACCGTGACGGAGCACCTCGGGAGCGGCTTCCAGGCGAAGGCGTACGGAGTGGAGCGGTGAACTCTCCCCGTGCCGCACCGTGACCACGAACGAGTCACCGATGAAGACCATCACCTCGTCAGCCGAGACGGCATCGGTCTCCGCGTCGTACCTCAGTGGTTTGAGCACCACGAACAGCGAATCGTCGTACACCTCCAGCTTGGGCCGCTGATGCGCACTGAGCGCGTCCTCCACGGCCAGCGCGTGCAGGCCGAACTCGCTGCTGACACGGTCGAACTCCGACTCCGTCGGTTCATGGAGACCGATCCACAGGAACGCGTCCCCGCTCGCGCGGGCCTCGGCGAGGGCATCGGAAAGATCGTCGGGACCCTTGGTGCGGCGGCCCTCCCGGTAGATGGCGCAATCCACGATCACGGCGCGCATTCTTCCGCGCTCGGGCCCGGTCCGCACCCGCGCGGCACCCAACCGCGCAGCCTCCACCCCGCCAGCATCCGTACAGTCCCCAGCCCGCGGCCGCTCGGCCCCGCCCGTGCCCGCCCCCCGGCCCCGCCCGCACAGCCCCGGCGGTCCCCGCCCGAGACCGAGCTCCCGGCCGTCCGCCCCGGCACTAGGCTGACCCGCATGGCCACGTTGATCCTCGTACGCCACGGGCGCTCCACCGCCAACACCGCGGCGGTCCTCGCCGGCTGGACACCCGGAGTCGGCCTTGACGAGCGGGGCGGGCTCCAGGCAGCGGCGCTGCCGGAGCGACTCGCCTCCGTAGACCTCGCCGCCGTGGTCACCAGCCCGCTCCAGCGCTGTCTGGAGACCCTGCAGCCGCTGCTGGACGCGCGTCCCGGACTGCCGCTGCACACCGACGAGCGGATCGGCGAGTGCCACTACGGCGAATGGTCGGGCCGCAAGCTCGCCGAGCTCGCCGACGAGCCCCTGATGGAGGTTGTCCAGCGGCACCCGTCGGCGGTGACCTTCCCGGGCGGCGAGTCGATGCGTGCCATGCAGGCCCGTGCCGTGGACGCCGTGCACGACTGGAACGCACGTCTGACGCGTGAGCACGGTGAGCAGGCGGTCTATCTGATGTGCTCGCACGGCGACATCATCAAGGCCGTTGTCGCGGACGCGCTCGGTATGCACCTCGACCTCTTCCAGCGGATCCATGTCGAACCGTGCTCCGTGACGGCCATCCGCTACACGCGCACCCGCCCCTTCCTGCTCCGGCTGGGCGACACGGGGGACTTCGGCTCGCTGGTGCCCGCGAAGCGCCCGGAGGGAGGGCAGGACGGAGCCGCGGTGGTCGGGGGCGGTGCTGGCGCACAGTGATCGGTCGGCGCAGTAGGGTGGACGGGCCGTAAGCCCGCTGATTCTTCAAGGGAGACAGGACGTGCCCCGTCAGGTATTCCTCTACGACCCGCCGGACCGCTTCGTGGCCGGCACGGTCGGGCTGCCTGGGCGCCGATCCTTCTTCCTCCAGGCATCGGCCGCCGGTCGCATCACGAGTGTCGCCCTGGAGAAGACCCAGGTCGCGGCGCTTGCAGAGCGGATCGACGAGCTCCTTGACGAGGTGGTGCGCCGTACCGGGGGCAACGCCCCGGTACCGGCCATGGCTCCCACGGACGTCGCTGACACCGCCCCGCTCGACTCGCCGGTGGAGGAAGAGTTCAGAGTCGGCACGATGGCGCTGGCCTGGGACGGCGAGGAAGAGCGCATGATCGTCGAGGCGCAGGCGCTGGTGGAGCTCGACGCGGACTCCGAGGAGGACCTCGCCGAGGCCGAGGAACGGCTGCTGCAGGATGAGGAGAACGGACCGCCGATGCTGCGTGTCCGGCTGACCGGGGCACAGGCGAGGGCCTTCGCCAAGCGCGCCCTGGACGTCGTGAACGCGGGGCGGCCGCCGTGCCCCCTGTGCAGCCTGCCGCTCGACCCGGAGGGACACGTATGTCCGCGCCAGAACGGATATCGCCGCGGAGCGTGACCGCCCTCGACCTGCTCACCAAGGGTGAGCTCACCGTGCGGGGGCGGGTCCGCGAGGCGTCCAACGCGGTGCTGTTCTGCTCGGTCGCCTTCGACGGCGACGAGGCGCACTGCGTCTACAAGCCGGTCGCCGGTGAACGGCCCCTGTGGGACTTCCCCGATGGGACGCTCGCTCAGCGAGAGGTCGCGGCGTACGAGATCTCCGAGTCCACCGGGTGGGGCCTGGTACCGCCCACCGTGCTGCGGGACGGCCCTTATGGCGAGGGCATGGTCCAGCTCTGGATCGAGACCGATCCAGCCGCCGGCGAGCTGCTCGCCCTGGTCGACACGGAGGAACCCGGCGACGGCTGGAAGCCCGTAGGCCTCGCCGATGTGGGGGAGGGGCGCACGGCGCTGCTCGTACACGCCGACGACCCTCGGCTGCGGCGGCTCGCCGTGCTCGACGCGGTGATCAACAACGGTGATCGCAAGGGCGGCCATCTGCTGCCGTCGCCGGGCGGACGGCTGTACGCGATCGACCACGGTGTCACCTTCAACGTGGAGGACAAGCTCCGCACACTGCTGTGGGGCTGGGCGGGGGAGCCGCTGACAGCGGAGGCCAAGGGTGCGCTCGGGGCGTTGGCCGATGCCCTCGGCGACGACCGGTCGGACCTCTCGGACAGGCTGGCGCGGCTGCTCACGGCCGCCGAGGTGGCGGCAATCCGAGCGCGGGTCGCCGACCTGCTGGCCGGTGGCCGACACCCGGAGCCCTCGGGGAACTGGCCCGCCATCCCCTGGCCGCCGGTGTAGCAGGACGGCCGTCGCCGGGCCGCGTCGCTGTCCCGCCACCGGTATGGCTCTGCGGCACCGTCTCCGCGGTCTGCGCCGATACCTCCTGCTCACCGACCCGCGCAAGAGGGCCCAACCAGCCAAGAGCTGATATCCGGTTCGTATCCGGAAGCCGCATCCGGTTACGCTCATGGCATGCATGCCTGGCCCGCTTCCGAGGTCCCCGCCCTGCCCGGCAAGGGCCGCGACCTCCGGATCCACGACACCTCGACCGGCGGTCTTGTAACCCTTGACCCCGGTCCCGTCGCCCGTATCTACGTCTGCGGAATCACCCCGTACGACGCGACCCACCTGGGTCACGCGGCGACCTACAACGCGTTCGACCTCGTGCAGCGCGTGTGGCTCGACACCAAGCGGCAGGTCCACTACGTCCAGAACGTCACGGACATCGACGACCCCTTGCTCGAGCGCGCCAAGCGGGACGACGAGGACTGGGTGGCGCTCGCCGAGCGCGAGACCTCTCTGTTCCGGGAGGACATGACCGCGCTGCGGATGCTTCCGCCCCAGCACTACATCGGCGCCGTCGAGGCGATACCGGGAATCGTGCCCCTGGTGGAGCGTCTGCGCGACGCGGGTGCCGCATACGAACTGGACGGCGACATCTACTTCTCGGTGGACGCCGACCCGCACTTCGGCGAGGTCTCCCGCTACGACGCCGACCTGATGCGCGCCCTGTCGGCCGAGCGCGGCGGAGACCCCGAGCGGCCCGGCAAGAAGAACCCGCTCGACCCCATGCTGTGGATGGCGGCCCGCGACGGCGAGCCCAGCTGGGACGGCGCAAGCCTCGGACCCGGGCGCCCCGGCTGGCATATCGAGTGCGTCGCCATCGCCCTGGACCACCTCGGCATGGGCTTCGACGTCCAGGGCGGCGGCTCCGATCTGGCCTTCCCGCACCACGAGATGGGCGCCTCGCACGCCCAGGCCCTCACCGGCGAGCACCCGTTCGCCAAGGCGTACGTCCACGCCGGGATGGTGGCGCTGGACGGCGCGAAGATGTCGAAGTCCAAGGGAAACCTGGTCTTCGTGTCCGTGCTGCGCCGTGACGGGGTCGACCCGGCCGCCATCCGGCTGGCGCTGCTGTCCCGTCACTACCGCGCCGACTGGGAGTGGACCGACCAGGTGCTCCAGGAGGCCCAGGACCGTCTGGCCCGCTGGCGCGCCGCGGTCTCGCGCCCCGACGGCCCGCCGGCCGACGCCCTGGTCGAGGAGATCCGCGAGGCCCTGGCCGGCGACCTGGACGCCCCTGCCGCGCTCGTGGCCGTCGACCGCTGGGCGGCGCGGCAGCAGGCCGACGGCGGCACGGACGAGGGCGCGCCCGGTCTGGTGTCGCGTGCCGTGGACGCCCTGTTGGGTGTCGCCCTGTAGTACACGTACGAGGGCGAAGGACGTGAAGCGGGGGGGTGGCCGGGGGGGGCCCCGCCGCCTGGGGAGATCGATTCCGAGTGCTCGCACAGTGCGCCGTCGTGTGGCGCGGGTCGCGGTGGGGCCCCGGTTTA
>NZ_JBHXFA010000194.1:0-10643 GCF_042724175.1 Streptomyces sp. NPDC127084 | reverse complement strand
GGCGGTCAGCTCGCCGATGGAGTGCCCGGCCACGAAGTCCGGCCGTACCCCCCACGACTCCAGCAACCGGTACAGCGCCACCTCAAAGGCGAACAACGCAGGTTGGGTATACCCGGTGCGGTCCAGCGCACCGCCGCCCTCCCACATCACCTCCCGCAACGGCAGACCAAGCACCCCAACCGTCTCGTCCAGCACACGAGCGAAAACCGGAAAAGCCTCGTACAGCTCCCGCCCCATACCGACCCGCTGACTCCCCTGCCCCGAGAACAGCAGCGCCAGCTTGCCGGGCCGCGGGGTGCCCGTAAGGAGGCCCGGGGCGGTCTCGCCGGCGGAGAGGGCGGTGAGTGCCCGGGGCAGGCTGTCGCGGTCGGTGGCGACGAGGACCGCGCGGTGTTCCAGGGAGGCGCGGGTGGTGGCGAGGGAATAGGAGAGATCCGTGAGGTCGGTGAGGTCGAGATCGGGCCGCTCGGCGAGTAGGTCCGACAGGGCGCGGGCCTGGGCGCGGAGTGCTTCGGGGGCCTTGGCGGAGATCAGGAACGGTGGCAGGAAGTCTGCCCCGGTGCCTTCGCTGGTCCCCTGCGGCTCGGTCCCCGGGAGGGACGTACCGTTCGGCGCTGTTTGCGGAGCCGGGGCCTCCTCGATGATCAGATGGGCGTTGGTGCCGCTCGCGCCGAAGGAGGAGACGCCGGCGCGGCGCGGCTGGCCGTCGGTCTCCCAGGGGCGAGCCTCGGTCAGCAGTTCGACCGCACCGGCCGACCAGTCGACGTGCGCGCTCGGCTCCGTGACGTGGAGGGTCTTGGGCAGTACGCCGTGCCGCATCGCCATGACCGTCTTGATCACGCCCGCCACGCCGGCCGCCGCCTGGGTGTGGCCCAGGTTGGACTTCAGGGAGCCCAGCCACAGCGGCCGGTCCATCGGGCGACCCTGGCCGTAGGTGGCGATGACGGCCTGGGCCTCGATCGGGTCACCGAGTGTCGTCCCTGTGCCGTGGCCCTCGACCACGTCGATGTCGCCGACCGTCAGGCGGGCGTTGACCAGGGCCTGGCGGATGACGTCGCGCTGGGCGGGGCCGTTCGGGGCGGTGAGACCGTTGGAGGCGCCGTCCTGGTTGACGGCGGAGCCGCGGATGACAGCGAGTACCTGGTGTCCGTTGCGTTGGGCGTCGGAGAGCCGTTCCAGCATCAGGACGCCGACGCCCTCGGACCAGCCGGTGCCGTCGGCGCTGTCGGAGAACGGCTTGCAGCGGCCGTCGGCGGCCAGGCCGCTCTGTCGGCTGAAGGCGACGAACGGTTCGGGTTTGACGAGAAGCGCGACACCGCCCGCCAGGGCTAGCGAGCACTCCTGTCGGCGCAGTGCGTAGGCGGCGAGGTGCATGGCCACGAGAGAGGAGGAGCAGGCGGTGTCGACGGTGACCGCCGGGCCTTGGAGGCCAAGGGTGTAGGCGACCCGTCCGGTGATGACGGCGCCGGAGCTTCCGGTCATCATGTAGGCCTCGGCCACCTCGGGCCGGGTGGCGACGAGTTCGCCGTAGTCATGGCCGCCCGAGCCGGTGAAGACGCCCACAGGAGCGCCGTGCAGCGTGTGGGGGTTGATGCCGGCGCGTTCGAACGCCTCCCAGGCCACCTCCAGGATCAGCCGCTGCTGCGGGTCCATGGCGAGGGCCTCGCGCGGGCTGATGCCGAAGAAGCCGGGGTCGAAGCCCGCGATGTCGTCGATAAAGCCGCCTTCACGGACGTACGACGTGCCGGGGCGCTCGCGGTCCGGGTGCAGCAGGGTGTCCAGGTTCCAGCCACGGTCGTCGGGGAACGGGCCGATGGCGTCACGGCCTTCGGCGACGAGCCGCCACAGATCCTCCGGTGAACGCACCCCGCCGGGATACCGGCAGCTCATCGCGATGATGGCGATGGGCTCCTGCTCCCGGCTCTCCGCCTGCCGCAGCCGCTGACGCGTCTGATGCAGCTCTGCGCTCACCTTCTTGAGGTAGTCGAGAACCCTTTTCTCGTCCTGCACCAAGGTCACCCCACTGCGCAAATAATGACGATCCGTGATCAATGGCTAAGAATTCAGTGCGCCGGCGGGACCGCCTACCCCTAGTCGCCCCTAGAAGCGCCTTGTCGGGTGCGGCCCCTGCCGATCGGGGTCAGCTGACTCCGAGTTCCTTGTCGATGAAGGCCAGGACGTCGTCGGCGCTGGCTTCCTCCAGCCGACTGGTGACGTCGGCGACGTCCTCGGTCGCGCCGGTCGCGCCGGTCGTGCCGGTGATGCCGGTGGTGCCGGTCAGGCGGGAGGCGAGGGCCTGGAGGCGGACGGCGAGCCGGTTGCGGTCGATGTCCTCCCGGGGGAGGCCGGGTGCGACGGCTTCCAGCCGGTCCAGGCCGGCGAGGACGGCGGCGAGCGGGTCGGCGTCGGTCCCGAGGAGTTCGGTCCGCAGGTGGTGGGCGAGGGCGGTCGGGGTCGCGTGGTCGAAGACCAGAGTGGCGGGCAGGTCGAGTCCGAGCGCGGCGGAGAGGCGATGGCGGTAGTCGACAGCGGTCATGGAGTCGAACCCGATGTCCTTGAACGCCCGGTCGGGCTCGACCTCGCCGCGGTCGTAGCCGAGGACGCGGGCGGCGTGCGCGCTGACCAGTTCGAGAAGGGTCCGTTCCTGGTCGGCCTCGGACAGCAGGGCGAGGCGTTCGGCGGACGTCTCGCGGTGCACGGTGTCTCCCTCGGGAGCTGCCGAGACGCCCGTACGGTCCTCCCCGGCATCGGTGGCCACGACCAGGGCCCGTATCAGCGGCCGGGAGCGGGCGAAGCCATAGGCGGCGGAGAATCGGGGCCAGTCGAAGTCGCCGACGACGAGGTGGGTCTCGTCGTCGTCCAGGGCTTGTCCGAGTACTTCCAGCGCGGATTCCGGGTCCATCGGGGGGACCCCGACTCGGCGCAGGGCGGCGTCGGCTTCGGCGTCGACCATGCCGCCGCGCCAGGGTCCCCAGGCGACGGCGGTGGCGGTTCGGCCGCGGAGCCGGCGCCGGTGGGCGAGGGCGTCCAGGTGGGCGTTGCCGGCGGCGTAGGCGGCCTGTCCGGCACTGCCCCAGACCGCGGCGCCGGAGGAGAAGAGGACGAAGGCGTCCAGTGACCGGTCACCGAGGATGTCGTCCAGGTGGCGTGCGCCCTCGGTCTTGGAGCGGCTGATGTCGGCGAACGCGTCCGGTGTCATGTCCGTCAGATCGGCAGGTTCGTGCAGGACACCGGCGGCGTGCACGACGGCGGTCAGGGGCTGTTCCCCGGGCACCTGGTCCAGCAGGGCGGCGACCGCCGCCCTGTCGGTGATATCGCAGGCCACAACGGTGACCTGTGCGCCCTGGGCGGTCAGCTCGTCGGCGAGTTCGGCGGCACCGGGGGCTTCCGGGCCGCGGCGGCTGGTGAGGAGGAGATGGCGGGCGCCGCGGTGGACGAGCCATCGGGCGGTGTGGGCGCCGAGGGCACCGGTCCCGCCGGTGATGAGCACAGTCCCACGGGGCCGCCACGCCCGTCCGCCCGACGGGGGGCGAGGGGCCCGCAGCATCCGTCGGCCGTACGTCGCGCCGGACCGTACGGCGACCTGGTCCTCGCCGCCCGGATCGGCCAGGAAGTCCGTGATCCGCTGGGCCAGTTCAGTCGCCGGAACGGTCTCCTCGGCGGCGGGTACGTCAATGAGACCGCCCCAGGTGTCCGGGTGGTCCAGGGCCAGGACGGTGCCGGTCCCCCACACCTGGGCCTGGTCGCATCGGACGTCCTCGCCGGCTTCGACAGCGACGGCGCCGTTGGTGACACACCACAGCACGGCGGGCTCGGCCAGTCGGCGAACCGCCCTGACCAGCGCGTGGTTGGCCAGGCCTCCCCGGGTCAGGCCCGTGTGGCGCGCGTAGGGGGTGTCGTCCAGGGCCAGCAGGGAGAGCACTCCAGCAGGCGTGCCGAGGCTTCCGGTCAGCGCTTCGGAGGCCTCGGCGGTATCGGCGGTATCGGCGAGCTCAGTCACGTCGGTGAATTCGGTGGTCTCGGTGACGAGCACGGTCGGGTGCCCGCCGCGCCGAGTGACGGCGTCCACGAGGGCGGGAACGAGCGGGTGGTCCTGGTACGTGGCGGGGACCGCGATGAGCCAGGTTCCGTTGAGTCGGTGTTCCGCCGACGTAGGTGCGATCGGATGCCAGGCGATCCGGTAGCGGAGGCGGTCCGGGTCGGCTGCCCGGACCCCGTCGCCCGATGTGGCGTCAAGCCAGTACCGCTTGCGCTGGAAGGCGTAGGTGGGGAGGGGTACGCGCTCGACGGGACCGGCGGAGGCGAACACGGCGTTCCAGTCCAGCGGTAGGCCACTGGTGTGGAGCTGCCCGAGAGCACGCAGGAGGGACTCGGTTTCGGAGCCCTGCCGACGGGCGGTGGCCATGTACACGGCGCCGTCCGCCTCGAGTCGGCTCGGAGCGAGGGCGGTCAGTACGGGCGTCGGCCCGACTTCGAGGAAGCGGCGTACGCCCCGGGCGGCGAGACTGCCCAGTCCGTCGTGGAAGCGGACGGCCTCGCGGACGTGCCGGACCCAGTACTCGGGATCTCGCAGGTCGGTCGGGTCGGCCAGGCGTCCGGTCACGTTCGACACAACCGGGATCCGCGGCTCGTGATAGGTCAGCCCGGATGCCAACTTCCGGAACTCCGCGAGCATCGGCTCCATCAGCGGGGAGTGGAAGGCGTGGGAGACCTTCAACCGGGTCGTACGCTCGAAGTGCCCAGCCAGCTCCGTAACAGCATCCTCGTCTCCGGAGACCACCACGGAAGTGGGTCCGTTGACAGCGGCCACCGCCACAGCCATGTCGCCACGATCGCCGATACGGTGCCGTACCTCTTCCTCGGTGGCCTGCACGGCGACCATCGCCCCACCAGCCGGAAGAGCGTCCATCAACCGGGCACGGGCAGCGACCAGCACCGCCGCATCCTCAAGAGACAGGACTCCGGCGACATGTGCGGCGGTCAGCTCGCCGATGGAGTGCCCGGCCACGAAGTCCGGCCGCACACCCCACGACTCCAGCAACCGGAACAACGCCACCTCAAAAGCGAACAACGCAGGTTGGGTATACCCGGTGCGATCCAGCGCACCGCCGCCCTCCCACATCACCTCCCGCAACGGCAGACCAAGCACCCCAACCGTCTCGTCCAGCACACGAGCGAAAACCGGGAAAGCGTCATACAGCTCCCGCCCCATACCGACCCGCTGACTCCCCTGCCCCGAGAACAGCAGCGCCGTACGGCCGGTGATCGGTGAGGTGCTCGGCTCTTCGCCGGAGGCCACGGCAGCCAGGCCGCGCAGCAGTTCGTCACGGCTGGACCCCACGACCACAGCTCTGCGGTCCATCGCGGCACGCGTGGTGAGCGTGTGGCCGACGTCCGCCGGGTGCAGGTCGGGGTGCCGGTCAAGGTGTTCGGCGAGTCGGGCGGCCTGGGCGCGCAGCGCGGCGTCGGTACGCCCGGACAGTACCCACGGCACCGCTGGAGGCCGTCCCGACATCTCTCCGGGATCGCCGCCGTCACCCTCCGGAGTGGCGGGCGGGGCCTCTTCGAGGATGACATGGGCGTTGGTGCCGCTGATGCCGAAGGAGGAGACGCCCGCGCGGCGGGGGTGCCCCGCGCGGTCCCAGGGGCGTGCCTCGGTGAGGAGTTCCACCGCGCCCGCCGACCAGTCCACATGCGGCGAAGGCTCGTCCACGTGCAGCGTCCGGGGCAGGACCCCGTGCCGCATCGCCATCACCATCTTGATCACACCCGCGACACCGGCAGCCGCCTGGGTGTGTCCGATGTTGGACTTGACCGAGCCCAGCCACAGCGGCGGGCGGTTCTGCGGCCGGTCACGGCCATAGGTGGCGAGCAGGGCGTCGGCCTCGATCGGGTCGCCGAGGACGGTGCCGGTGCCGTGGGCCTCGACGGCGTCGATGTCGTCTGGGCTCACTCGGGCGTTCCGCAGCGCCTCCTCGATGACACGGCGCTGGGCCGGCCCGTTGGGGGCGGTCAGGCCGTTGGATGCACCGTCCTGGTTGACCGCCGAGCCGCGGATGACGGCCAGCACCTCGTGGCCGTTGCGGCGGGCGTCGGAGAGGCGTTCGAGCAGTACCAGGCCGACGCCCTCGGACCAGCCGGTGCCGTCGGCCGCGGCGGAGAACGCCTTGCAGCGGCCGTCGGCGGACAGCGCGCGCTGCCGGCTGAACTCCACGAACACGTCCGGGGTGCACATCACCGTGGCGCCCCCGGCGATGGCGAGGGTGCATTCGCCCCGGCGGAGCGCGGCAGACGCCAGATGGAGGGTGACGAGGGAGGAGGAACAGGTGGTGTCGATGGTGACGGCGGGTCCCTGGAACCCGAAGGCATAGGCGACTCGGCCCGACAGCACGGCGGCCGAGTTGCCGATCATCAGGTAGCCCGCGACGTCCTCCGGGACCTGGATCGGGCGGGTGCTGTAGTCGTGGTACATGGCGCCCGCGAAGACGCCGGTGCGGCTGTCGCGCAGCGAGAGCGGGTCGATGCCCGCGCGTTCCAGGGACTCCCAGGTGAGTTCCAGCAGCAGACGCTGCTGCGGGTCCATGGCCAGGGCTTCGCGCGGGTTGATGCCGAACAGTCCGGCGTCGAAGTGGGCGATGTCGTCGAGGAATCCCCCGGCATGGGCCAGGCTGGTGCCGGGGCTGTCCGGATCGGGGCCGTGGAGCCCGTCCAGGTTCCAGCCCCGGTCGGTGGGGAACGGGGACATCGCGTCGCGGCCGCCTGCGATCAGCTCCCACAGATCGTCGGGGGTGCGGACGCCGCCGGGCATCCGGCAGCCCATGCCGACGACGGCGATCGGCTCATGCTGGAGCTCCTCGGCCTCCCGCAGGCGGCGCCGGGTCTCGCGCAGGTCCGTCGTGGCGCGTCGGAGGTAGTCGCGCAGCTTGTCGTCGTTCGACATCTCGTTGGACATCGGTCCCACCGTTTCGTCAGGTACCGCAGTGCTTCCGGTACCGCAGGTGCGTCAGGTTCTTTTCGGTGCCGCAGGTGCTTCAGAGCCCGAACTCGCTGTCGAGAACCTCGAACAGTTCCTCGTCCGTGGCGCCCGTGAGGTCGTCGCCGTTCTGCTCACCGGGCTGCGGGCGGTCACCGAGGCGGTCCTGCCAGGTGCGGATCAGTGCCTCCAGGCGGCCGGTGATACGGGTGGATTCGCCCTCGGAGAGCGGCAGGGCGGCCAGGGCGGCCTCCAGCCGGTCGACGTCGGCCAGCACCGAGCGTGAGACGTCCGCCTCGTCCACGGCGAGCTCCCCGGCCAGGTGGCGGGCCAGGGCGGTCGGGGTGGGGTGGTCGAAAACCACGGCGGCGGACAGGTGGAGCCCGGTAGCGGCCTTGAGCTGGTTGCGCAGTTCGATGCCCGCCAGGGAGTCGAAGCCGAGCTGCTGGAAAGTCGTCTCGGGGTCGATGGCGTCCGGCCCGGTGTGACCGAGCACGGCTCCGACGTGCGCTCTCACCATGTCGCTTACCGCGTGGGCCCGTTCGCCGGCGGGCAGACCCGCGAGGCGCTCGGCCAGGGCGCGACCGCCCGCGGCGCCACCGTCGCCGGTTCGGGTTCGGGTTCGGGTGAGACCGCGCGGACCTGCGGGCACCAGTGCGCTGAGAATGGCCTGGACGTCCGGGCCCGCGGCCCGGAGCGCGGCGGGGTCCAGCCGCACCGGGAGCAGGACGGGTTCGTCGGTGTCGAGGGCGGCCGTGAAGAGCCGCAGCCCCTCCTCGACGGTGAGGGCGCGGACTCCGCCACGGCGCATCCGGGAGTGGTCGGCCTCGCCCATCCCCCGCGTCATGCCCACTCCGCCCTGCCAGAGGCCCCAGGCCAGGGAGTACCCCGGCAGGCCCAGTCCGCGACGGTGCAGGACGAGGGCGTCGAGGAAGGCGTTGGCGGCGGCGTAGTTGCCCTGTCCGGCGGCGCCGAGTACACCGGCGGCGGAGGAGAACAGGACAAAGCCGCCCAGGTCGTGGTCTCGGGTCAGCTCGTGCAGGTGCCATGCCGTGTCGGCCTTGGGCCGCAGTACGGCGTCGGCCTGCTCCCTGCTCAAGCTGCTGATCAACGCGTTGTCCATGACCCCGGCCGTATGGACGACGGCGGTGAGGGGCCGGTCGGCGGGTACGGAGGCCAGCAGGCCGGCGAGCGCGTCGCGGTCGCCCGTGTCGCAGGCCTCGATCCGGACCCGGGCGCCAAGAGCGGTAAGGTCCGCCACCAGGTCGGCCGAGCCGGGGGCTGCGGCACCGCGGCGACTGACCAGCAGCAGTTCGCGCATGCCGTGGTCGGTGACCAGGTGCCGGGCGACCAGTCGTCCGAGGTCACCCGTGCCACCGGTGATGAGCACGGTGCCGTCCGGCTTCCAGCCGTCGGTGCCGCTCATGATGCCGGTGTTCACGACATCGGTGCTCCTGTCGACAGCCGCCTCGACGCCGCCGAGTCGCGGTACGCGCGCTGCGCCGTCCCGCAGGGCGAGTTGCGGCTCGCCGCGCACCGCGGCCGCGGCCAGCACTGCGTGCGGGGTGTCCGGCGTGTCCTGGTCGAGCAGCACCACCCGCCCGGGCTCCTCCTCCTGCGCGGACCGCACCAGTCCCCACACTGCCGCCTGGACCGGACCGGTCAGGTCGCCTGCCACGTCTCCTTCACCCGTGTCGACCGCGCGGTGCGTCACGACGGCGACCACGGAACCGGACAGCCGGTCGTCGCCGAGCAGCACCTGGAGCGCGGTGAGGGTGTGGTTCACGGCAGCGCGGAGTTGGGCGGGGACGCCTTCCGGTGCGGTGCCGGAAGGCGTTGGCAGGACGGCCTCTGCCGCCGCGACCGGGAGCAGGACCACGTCCGGTGCCCGCATCCGGCCATCGGCGACCGCGTCGATCAGAGTTGCCGCATCCGGGAAGCCACTGCCCTTTTCACTGCCCTGTGCCGGCTCGATCAGTGCGGCCGGAACCGGGGAACCGTCGCTGCAGGGCGTCGCCGCCCCGCCCACAACCACCCAGCCGGGGGTGGAGCCATGACCGGACGAGTCCGGTGCCGGAACCCAGTTCACCCGGTAGAGGCCGCAGCCGTCACCAGCCTGCGCCGACGTGCCGAACCCATGTGGTTCGGCGGGAAGGGGCCGGGTCGACAGGGACTTCACCGAGACAACCGGTGCCCCCGCGGTGTCGGAGGCCTCCAGACCGTCACCGGTGAGGCGGACCCGCAGCGTCGACGCCCCCGCGGCATACACACGGACCCCGGTCCACGAGAACGGAATCGACGGTCCGTCCTGGCCGTCTCCCGGACTGCGGCCGTCGGTCACACCGGTCAGGTGGACGTGCAGGGCGGCGTCGAGCAGCGCCGGGTGCAGACCGTATGCGCCACCGTCGATGAGATGGTCCGGCAGGACGACCTCGGCGAACAGTTCGTCACCACGCCGCCAGGCGGAGCGCAGTCCCTGGAACGCGGGCCCGTAGCGGAGCCCGTGGTCGGCCAACTCGTCGTAGAAGCCGGCGAGCCCGAGCGCCGCGGCCCCTTGCGGCGGCCAGATCTCCGTGCCCGATGCCCCGGTCACAGGCTCGGAGTAGACAGCTGCCCCAATGAGGAGACCGCTGGCGTGCCGGGTCCAGTCCGCGTCCCGTACGTCGTGCTCGGGACGAGAGTGCACCGCCACCGGTCGCCGACCCGAATCGTCGGGCTCCCCCACCGTGACCTGGAGCATCAGCGCACCTCGCTCCGGGAGGACGAGCGGAGCCTCAAGGGTCAACTCCTCTACGGCCGGGCACCCCACCTCGTCACCCGCTCGTACGGCCATCTCCACGAAGGCGGACCCGGGCAGAAGCACACTGCCCAACACGGCGTGGTCGGCAAGCCAGGGCTGCGTCTCCAGGGAGAGCCGCCCGGTGAGCGTGACACCGTCGCCGGTGGGTAGCGCCACCACGGCTCCCAGCAGAGGGTGTTGCGCCGGTTCCAGACCGGCTGTGGAGACATCTGCGGCGGAGTCAAGGGAGTTGATCCAGTAGCGCTGGTGTTGGAAGGGGTAGGTGGGCAGGTCGACGGTGCGGGCACCGCGTCCGTCGAAGAGAGCGGCCCAGTCGATGGTGACGCCTCGGGTGTGCAAGACACCCAGGGCGGTGATGAGTTGGTTGATCTCGGGTTGGTCGCGGCGCTGCGCGGCGAGGAACACAGCCTGGTCGCCGCAGCCCAGACCAGAGAGCACAGCCTGCGGGCCGATCTCCAGGAAGGTGCGTACGCCCGCTTCCTCCAGGGCCTGGATGCCGTCGTGAAAACGGACGGTCTCACGGACGTGCCGGACCCAGTACTCGGGATCGCGCAAGTCGGCCGGGTCGGCCAGGCGTCCGGTCACGTTCGACACAACCGGGATCCGCGGCTCGTGGTAGGTGAGTTGGGCGGCGGTCTTGCCGAACTCCGCGAGCATCGGCTCCATCAGCGGCGAGTGGAAAGCGTGGGAGACCTTCAACCGGGTCGTACGCTCGAAATGGCCGACCAGCTCCGTAACAGCATCCTCGTCTCCGGAGACCACCACGGAGGTGGGTCCGTTGACAGCGGCCACGGCTACAGCCATGTCGTCACGGTCGGCGATACGGTGCCGTACCTCTTCCTCGGTGGCCTGCACAGCGACCATCGCCCC
>NZ_JBHXFA010000193.1:0-10789 GCF_042724175.1 Streptomyces sp. NPDC127084 | reverse complement strand
CGAAGGTCCCGCTACCCGTGACGGAGCGTCACCGGCGCACGGTGGCACACCCCCGCTTCACGAAAATCTTGCCAGGGCCACGTACACGTGTACGCGGACATCCTCGTCCTCGCCGACCGCGCCTACCAGGGAGCCGGCGCCACGTTTCGCACTCCCACCACCGTGAACAGCCCGAGCACTACCAGCAGTTCAACCGCGACCACGCACGACTCAGAGCGCCCGGCGAACGCGCCTTCGCCCAGCTCAAGTCCTGGCGACTGCTACGGCGAGCCAGATGTTCCACCCGCCGCATCAGCACCATCGTCCAAGCCATCCACACACTCCTGACCTGCAACCATTCAGGATGAAAGAGGTTCACTGACCCTCAACAACCAAGATCAGCCGTTGACTGGACACACCCGTAGCCGTAATCGGACGCCGCCTACGGGCAAGAGGGACGCTTCCGCCGCATGCTGGAGCAGTCCGGCCTCGGCTACGTGCTCGCGGTGCCCAAATCCCAGCAAGTCTTCGGCCCGCGCATCGACCACCTCTTCGCTCAGGCTCCCGCGGAGGCATGGGAGCCGATCTCGTGTGGCGGCGGGGCCAAGGGACCGAGGCTCTACCACTGGGCGGCACTGGAACTGCCCACGGTGGCCGAGTTCGACCACCAGGGCGATGCCCCGGTCCGTCGGCGGTGGGCGCTGGCCCGCCGCAGCCTGAGCAAGCCCGAGGAGATCGCCTACTTCCTCGCCTACGCGCCACGGGAGACGGTGGTGGCCGACCTGGTGCGGGTCGCGGGCATGCGCTGGCAGATCGAGGAGTGTTTCCAGGCCGCGAAGAACGAGTGCGGCCTGGACCAGTACGAGGTCCGTCGTTACACCGGCTGGTATCGGCACATCGCCCTGGCGATGCTCGCCCATGCCTACCTCGCGGTCATGGCCGCCGACGCGGCGGCAAAAGGGGGCTGCAGAAACGCTTCCGACCCCTTGGCTCCGCTCACCGTGGCAGAAGTCCGGCGGCTCCTGGCGCCTCGCCTCGCCGGACACCGCCGAGCCAGCCGGTCGCTTCGCGCACACATGCTGAACTGGTCACGCTGGCGCCGCAGACATCAGACCGTCGCCCGCCACTGCCACTACCGGCGACGACTCCACACGTTGGAGGGGCGGTCGGACAAGACCGCCCCTGATGCGCACCATCCCGCCAACTACACTCCGCACGATGCCTCTGACCAGGCCAGATAGCGAAACGCTGCTGGAGTACTAAGTGCTGGGTTCCTCAAAGGCAGTAGATGTATCGACGGCGCAGGTATCGGGTGGGTGGTGCGGGTCTGCCCCATATCCATGGTCGTGCCCGTGCGTTGAGCTGGGCTGTGGCGTGTGCGGTGGCTTGGGTGATCTCGTTGGGCCCTGCGAAGGACTGACCCGCCAGGGCCGCCTTGCGGAAGATACGCCACCAGGCTTCCTGGAGGTTGAGCCAGCATGCTCCGACGGGAATGAAGACGTGCCGGATGCGGGGGTGATCCTCCAGCTTTTGTAAGAACTGCTGGTAGAAGACGCTGTTGCGCGACGGGGCGGTCATGGTGATCTCTTGGCCGTCCGTCACGCGTAGACCGCCGTAGACCCAGGTCTTCTCCGGACCGCGGCTGTAGTCGATCTCGCTCTTGATGCGGTGCCCGTTCGGCGACCAGCCGGGTGCGGGCGGGAAAGTGCGTGGGATCACCGGTCCGAGCTCGTCGGCGCAGACGACCGTCGCACCGACGGGCGGGTGGGTGTAGAGGCCGATGATCCGCGTCCTTTTCCCTCGAAGTCACGGTCCTTCGACCGTATCCAGGAACGAGTGCGCCGCCATCTGACACCCTCGGCCAGCAGGATTCTGCGCACCTGGGACCTCCCCACCTCGATCCCGGCCTGTCGGGCGGCCTCGGTCAGCGCGTCGAGCGTCCACTGCGAGACGCCAACTTCGTCGTCCGCCGCCAGTTCGCCGTCCTCGTGCCTGGTCAGACGGCCAGAGGGTGCCTGTCTGACCAGCGCGACGATCCTCGACCGTTCAGCTTCGGTGATCCGTCTCGGCCGTCCGCTGACCGGCCGGTCCTCCAACCCTTCAAGACCCAGATCGTTGAAGCGGTGCAGCCACCACCGCACCGTCTTGGCATGGCAGCCAAGCTCCGCCGCGATCGCCGCTACCCGCAGACCATCCCAGCTCAGAGCGATGATCCGTGCTCTCGACACGAGATCGGCCGGCGCCTTGCGCGCTCCCGACAGCCTGGCGATCACCCGCTCCTCCTCCGGCCCCGAAGCAGCTCGGGCACACAGCAACACCGGCACAACCAACCCCCTGCCAACTACTCCAACAAGGCCTGTATACCCCCAACTTGAGGAACCCAGCATAAGTAGGGCTTGGTCAGGTTGATATGACCGTGGGTATGTCGCGGTGGCAGGTGGGGCAGATGCCGTTCCAGGTGGCGAGGAGGGTCTGTAGCTCGCGGACGATTCGGTAGAGGCTCAGGCCGGCGCCGCTTCTTTTGGGGCTCTGGCCAGTCGTTGCAGGGTGCAGAAGGCGTGCGCGACGGAGACGAGGGTGACGTGGTGGTGCCAGCCGTTCCACGTGCGGCCTTCGAAGTGGGCCAGGCCCAGGGCCTGTTTCATCTCACGGTAGTCGTGTTCGATGCGCCAGCGGAGCTTGGCCAGGCGGACCAGGGTGGTCAGCGGGGTGTCTGCGGGCAGGTCGGAGAGCCAGAACTGAACGGGTTCGCTCTGGTCGGCAGGCCACTCGGCCAGGAGCCAGCACTCGGGCAGCTCCGGGCTGTCGGCCGCTTGGCGGACCTCGCGACCGGCAGGGCGGATCCGCAGGGCCACGAACCGCGAGTACATCCGCTTGACGCCGCTGCGGCCGGTGCCGGGCCGGGAGCCCTCACGCCATTGCACCGGCTTTGCTGCCCGTCGGCCCGCCGCGGTGACCAGCTGTTTCACCGACTGCGGCTTGTCGGGGTACTTCGCCACCGGTGGTCGTCCGGTCCCGGAGTACGGCTCGGCCACCGGCACCGCGTGGCCGGGCTGGGCCGAGAGTGTGGTGGAGATTCCCACCACGTAGTGGAGGCCGCGGGCCTGCAAGCCGTGCCGGAAGGCTGCGGCATCACCGCATCCGGCGTCCGCGATGGCCAGGGGCACCTCGATGCCCCACGAACGGGTCTCGTCGAGCATGTCGAGTGCGAGCTGCCATTTCTCCACATGCCCGATGTCGTCGGGGATGCCGCAGGCGGCACGGCGGGCCACCTTGTCCGGGTCCGCCTTCGGCGAGGTGGGATCCCAGGTCTCGGGCAGGAACAGCCGCCAATCGACCGCCGCCGAGGCATGATCCGAGGCCATGTGCAGAGAGACACCCACCTGGCAGTTGGTGACCTTGCCCGCGGTCCCGGTGTACTGCCGCGACACACACGCCGAGGCATTGCCGTCCTTGAGGAACCCGGTGTCATCGAAGATCAGCGCACTCGGCCGGATCGCCGCTTCCATCCTCCAGGCCAGCCGAGCCCGCACATGCGCCGGATCCCACGGGCTGGTGGTGATGAAGTGGGCCAGGGCCTGACGATTCCCGTCCTCCCCGAGCCTGGCCGCCATCGGCTCGACCGACTTACGCTGCCCGTCGGTCAGCAGCCCACGCAGGTAGACCTGCCCCCACCGACGCTGATCGTCCCTCGCGAACGGCTCAAAAACCTCCGCCGCGAAATCATCCAGATCACACCGCACCGCGGCCAAGTCCTCAGGTGTCACATCCGATCAACGACACAGCCAACCATCTGGACACGCCACCACAGGCTGAACCTGACCAAGCCCTAGCTAGGTAGTCTTATGCGTACTTCTCCGGTTTTCTAGACGATATCCTAAAGGTCAGACTGTGCCATGTTCACGAGCGTAAGCGCCGGGACTAATTGCGACTCTCTGTGCTATGCCGGACAGCACGAACTGTCGAGCTACCGTGCTGCTAGGGGAGATGATGAGCATGATAGGCCGTTGGTTCAAAAACGCAGCATGCGGGAGCCTTGACTCTGAAGTGCTGTTCGCTGACGCAGCGCGCCAGAAGCAGCGCGCCAAAGTCTTGTGTATGAGGTGCTTGGTGCAGACCGAGTGCCTGATTGAAGCGCTGGATAACCACATTGAGTTCGGCGTATGGGGCGGAATGACTGAGAGAGAGAGAAAGGCGCTACTACGCCGCCGACCCGAGGTCGCTTCTTGGCGACTTGTGCTGGAGGCAGCTCGGCGTAGCACTGTCCAAAGGTAAGATGTTTGTCGTCGAGGTCCTTCCGTCATGCCCGATCGAATGGCGTCGGGACGTCTGTTCCGGCCGTGCGGGATATGCTCGCGGGGAGTAGCTTCAAAATGGAAGATCATGAGTAGGCTGGGTATGGCTGACGATACGTGGGACATGGGGCGTTGGATTCTTTCCACCTCTCAAAGCGTGCAATTCGAGGTGGTGGAGACCACCAGGTTGCTAGACCCGGGAAACCCACAGTTGAAGCAGGTTCCAGGAACGCCGGAGCCCCCCCGCGGACACCGTCTCGCTGTCCTAGACGAAGCCGTCGAAGACATATTTGGTTCTCGTATACGCGACTACTTCGCTTCCAGTAATACTCCGATGAGTTACATGACTGTCCCGGCAGGAGACGAACACAAGACGATCGAGCATGTCCTGCGGGTCGCCAGCCGCCTCAATGAGATTGGCACCGAGAAATTCGACATGCCGCCAATCGCTTTCGGCGGCGGAGTGGTTCAAGACATCGTCGGGTTGGCGACGACTCTCTACCGCAGTAGCATCCCATACGTTCGAGTGCCAACTACTCTCCTCGGTCAGATCGATAGCAGCGTGTCAGCTAGAAGCGGCGTGAACTTTGAGGGGTTTCGCAATCGACTTGGAACGTTCAACCCTCCATCCCTGACCTTCATCGATCGCGCCTTCATAGCCACTCTCCCCAAACGTCATATTCGTAGCGGCTTGGGACAGGCGCTCAAGATGGCGCTGATCAAAGACCCTGTACTATTCCGGCTTCTGGAGGAGTTCGGCCCTCTGCTTGTCCAAGAACGACTCCAGGACACGAGCCCTCTCACTGCAGAGCGTGAGCCGGGGCGCTTGGTTATGCATCGAGCTATCGATGGAATGGCCGCAGAGTCGCAAAAGAATCTCTGGGAGAAAGGATTTCATCGCATAGTCGACTATGGTCATGCGGTAGAAATGGAGGTGCGCCCCATAATGCTTCACGGCGAAGCAGCAACCATGGGGAGCCTCTTCTGTGCAGTCCTGTCTCTGAATCGTGGATTGCTGTGCAGTAGAGATTACGATCGAATTATCGATTGCGTTCAAGGCATGGGCCTCCTGCTGGCTCGCGAGACGTTCGGAAGCCTCGGTCTGGTAGAGTCCGTCTTCGCTGATGCGGCACGCCATCGAGTGGGCGTCCAGCATTTGACTTTGCTAACAGGCATAGGGAAAACGGTATTCGTGGAAGACCTCACTGATAAGGAAATCAAACAGGCGGACCGGGCGATGCAGAAACTTTTCCGTAAAGCCTAAGAGTAAACCACTAAGACCGTTTCCTATGTGGTGAGGCGGATGAGTCGTTTGTAGCAGCAGAGGGCGGCGGCGAGACCGAGGAAGGCCAGGTAGTTGCGGGGATGGCGTTCGTAGCGGTGGTTGAGTCTGCGGTATCCGGTGAGCCAGGCCATGGTGCGTTCGATGACCCATCTGTGGCGGACGAGTCGTTCGCTGGACTCGATGCCCTTGCGGGCGATACGGACTGCGATGCGCTTGCCACGTAACCATTTCCGCAGGTCAGATATGTCGTAAGCCTTGTCGGCGTGGAGTTTGCGGGGCTTGTAGTGCCAGCCGCGGTGGGGGTCGTGTCTCGATTGGAGACCGGCCACCATCGGCTTCAGTCCGAGGCTGTCGTGCGTGTTGGCTGCGGAGACGCCGACGATGAGGGGCAGTCCGTTCGCGTCCGACAGGACGTGCATCTTGCAACCCGCTTTGCCCCGGTCCACGGGGCTCGGACCGGTGAGTTCGCCCCCTTTTTGGCCCGAACGTGGGCCGAGTCGAGAACAGTTCGGGACAGGTCCAGCAGGCCGCACTCGTCGATCCGGTCGAGGACCGCTTCGTGCAACCGCCCCCAGACGCCGGCCCTGGACCAGATCATGAACCGGCGATGGGCGGTGGACTTCGAGATGCCGAAGCACGGCGGCAGAGCCCGCCAGGCACAGCCGCTGACCAGCACATAGATGATCGCGGCGAACAGCGTCTCATCAGGCGTGTCCTGCGTCCCACCGCCCTGGAGACGCACCTTCGACGGCGGGATCAGCGGCTTCGCGATCTCCCACAACCCATCCGGAACAATCCAACTCCACATACCCCGCCCCATGAAACACCCAACGAGTCACAGCCACATAGGACACGGTCTAAATCGGCCCTGCGACCGTAAATGAGCCAGGGCACCGCTCAACGAGCTCATACAGCCAATCGAGTATGGAAGGATACGAACCAACAGAGCCCCCAGACCATCGATCGGCAGCGTCGCGTGAAACCAGCGCCGCCAACGACTGGGGGTTCTGCTACGTCACCACCCACCCCACCAGACTTTCCCCCACAGAGCCAGGATGAAAGACGTTCAATAAGAACGACTATTTGGGCTCTGAGATTTCTGCGCGTTTTCGAGAGCGGTAGCGGGCTACATTGATCCGTGTAGAGCAGCGTCGAGAGCAGTAGCGGCGAGACCGATTAACAGATGCGTCCAAGTATACATTTCGGCATTTGGGGTTATCGCAGCTGCCGAGTCGACTCATTCCGTACTCGGCAAGTTGGATGGCAAGCCCCAGGCAAGCCTTTGCGGCATAAGTAGAGCTGACCATGCCTGTCCTGTCGGAAATCCGGAGAATCCATACCGACTCTCGTTGCTTCGTGTTGGCTAGAAGGTCACGGTGATAAACTTGGGCGCTGGCAGGAAATTCCAACAACAATGCGTTGAGTAGTGCGGCGATTCGAACCGTATCCCTCTCGGAGGCGGCGGTAAAGACATTCCGCAGGCGAGTGCGAATAGCGCGCAAGCGCGACAGATCTTCCAGGGTAATCTGTTGTCCCTTAGCGCCGCCATAGGAGCTGAGAAGAGAGTGCACTGAATCTAGAGTAGTCAGAGCGTCCTTGGAGGAGCTCACCCCTTCGCTATTCACCAGTCGCACAGCGTATTCGGCATAGTGGGAAAGTTTCATGGCGATTATCCCGGGAATTCAGTGCGTGAGGGAGGTTAGAAGTCGGAGTTTCGTTCGGAAACCGGGCGGTAGTATGTATGTCGCCCATCCTCCTCCCAGTATCAGTTCTGAAAAGCATGTCCCGTTCCCGCATCTCGCCACTACGGGGAAACTACCTATAGCGTACCTACAAATTTATGGGAGCGAGTTCCAGTCTGCTGTCGTGGGGATCGTGGAACGCCTGGTGCCGGATGAGTTGTGGGAGTTCTTTGAGCAGGTGGCGCCGTCAGCACTCCCGATAGGCAGCCATGTAGTCCTCGGTCATCGCGCGCACTGCGAAGTCCACGATGTTCGTAGGGGTGGGCGATGCGTAGCTGGTGATCAGGTAGCTGCTCGTGCGGTAGGCAGCCCGGCGCTGTGAGAAGCCGTTGTTGTGTCGAACTTGATGTGCATGTTCTCGCAGGTCAGGCACGATGTCGTGGTGGGGGAGGCGGGCTGGTGTCGTTGGGTTCTCTTGTCGGTGGAGGTGCGGGGATTGGCGTCGGTCGTGGTGGTGAGGTCTTGTCCGTGCGGCGAACGAGCCCTCCGCGTTGGTGTCGAAAACTGAGCCCGTGACGGACGCGCCCGCTGGGGTGGCGGCGTCCGGGGCGACGCGGGCGGGTTCGATCGTCCCTGTGTGGCGGCCCGCGCTCACGGCAGATGTCCTCGCGGTGGACTACCAGCGCATCCTCGCCTTGCTGGTGGAGCCCCGTGCGGGCGGGGACGGGGTGATGACGTGCCAGGAGGTTGCCGTTGGGCTTGGTCTGGCGTCGGTTTTGTCGTGTGTGGAGGGCGTGCGGTCGAAGATGAAGCGGTTGGTGGACCGCGGCTGGGCCGCCGAGCTGGCGCCGGGCCGGTTCACGCTCGCCGACGGGCCAGCCGCCGGCTCATGAGCATCGTCATCGACCACCGCACCATCTGCTCGTGGACCGCGGGCAGTGTCTCGTAGTCGCGCACCAGCCGGCGCGAGCGGAACAGCCACGCGGTCGACGGGGGCAACCTGCAGCTCCTTGCAGACTGGCTCGACCCCGAACTGATCACGATGGGTGTCGATGAACCCGGTCATCTCGGCGGTCGCGGGTCGAGCTCCCGCGCGAAGAAGGCCGAGGCGGCTTTTGAGGATCTCCACCGAGCGCCGCAGCTCCCGGTTCTCCCGCTCCAGCTCCGTGATCCGCTGCGCGTCCGCGGTCGAGGTCCCCGGCCTCTGCCCGGCGTCGATCTCCACCCGCTTGACCCACTTCCGCAGGGCCTCACGATGGATGCCGAGCTGGTCGGCGACCCCGGGAGATCGACACCTTCTGCCCGGTCTCCTGACGTATCTCGAAACACGAGCCTCACGGCTCTCTCCCGCAGCTCAACGGGGTACTTCCTCGGCGCTGGCATGACTCCAACCCTTCCAGGAATCAGAGCCTCCAAAGAAACACAGGCCGGTTCAGTCTGTGACTGACCTTGGTGTCTCGTAGATTGATCAAATACCTGCACTGCTGGGTGGTGATCGACATGGACGCCACGATCATCACGGCGGCGTCGAAGAAGCAGGGCGCTGCGGCGACCTGGAAGAAGTCCTTCGGGCTCCATCCCCTGGCCGCGTAGTGTGCGAACACTGGCGAGTGCCTGGCGATGCTGCTCAGGACGGGCAACGCCGGCTCGAACATGGTGGCCGATCACATCCGGGTGTGCGCGAGACGCTCGCTCAGGTCCCCGGTGCCTCGACGGCGAAGATCCTGGTACGCGTGGACGGCGCGGGCGCAACCCACGGTCTGCACGAACACCTGCGGGATCTGAACACCATGCGGCGCACGGTCCGCTTCGCCACCGGCTGGATGATCACCGACGAGGACGAAAGGTCATCGCCAAGCTCCCGGAGAGCGCCTAAAAGAGCGTTTTGTCCCGGCGAAGGTGTTTGGTAAGTCAGTCGAGGATGATGGCGGGGTGTTGGTCAAAGTAGAGGCAGTGCAGCCAGCCTCATCGAGGCCCGTGACGGTCCGAGTGCACTCGGTGGTGGGCACCGTTGTGGTGCTCTGGCAGGGGGCTCCTGGGGCAGTGGGACGAGAACACCATGTCGAGTGGACCGTGGATGAGGACATCGTCTGGGCGGTGAATGCCTGGTCCAGTGGCTCTCGTACCCCTGAGCTGCGGCAGAGCGGCGACCGCGTTGTCTTTCGTGGGCTGCTGAGCCTCACCGAGGACGGAGGAGTTGTCCTGGACGTGGGTGGCACGCCGATCCTGCTTGATCTCGCCGACCATCCGCTGCCGGAAGGCGTCGATGGATCGTGGGTCGAGGTCCGTGTGGCTCAGGACGGCGTCGCCGTCTGGCCTTACGGGGTCTGACTGCTGGCGGACGGTCAGGTGTCGCGCCAGTTCGGGGTGGATTCCTGGGTGAGGCGTCGGCTCATGAGGTTGATCATGGCGACGTGGATTATGGCTTCGGAGCGGTGGGGGTGGGGTTCGTAGTCGCGGGCGAGGCGGCGGTGGTGCATGAGCCAGCCGAAGGTCCGCTCGACGACCCAACGGCGTGGGATGACTTTGAATCCTTTCGTGTTGGGGTCGCGTTGGGTGACTTCGACGTCGATGCCGAGGTGGGCGCCGTGGTCGATGGTTTTCGTCCGGTAGCCGTTGTCGACCCAGGCCTTGGTGACGCGGGGGTTCTCGGCGGCGATACGGGACAGTACGTGGATGCCGCCGGTGTTGTCGGAGACGCTCGCCGCAGTCACCCAGACGGCGAGGAGGAGACCGAGGGTATCGACGCCGAGATGGCGTTTGCGGCCTGCGATTTTCTTGCCTGCGTCGATGCCCTGGCTGGCCGCGGGAACGTTGGCGGAGGTCTTGACGCTCTGCGCGTCCAGTACGCAGGCGCTGGGCTCGGCGTTGCGGCCTTCGGCCTCGCGGAGCAGGCGGCGCAACAGACCGTTGAGCTGGTCGAAGACGCCTTCTTTCTGCCAGGCGGCGAAGTAGCCGTAGACGGTTTCCCAGGGCGCGAAGTCGTGCGGGAGGTAGCGCCAGGGGATGCCTGTGCGGTCGACGTACAGGATGGCGTCCATGATGCGGCGCAGGTCGTGTTCGGGCGGGCGTCCGATGTCCAGGCCCTTGCCCCGTCGATCGGCTCGCCAGGCCGAGAGAGTGGGTTCCAGCAGTTCCCAGCGGGCGTCGGACAGATCGCTGGGATACGAACGGTGTCGCGTCATGTTTCGGTAGTACTGCCTGAGGCGGTGCGTCCCCAGGGCGCAAACAGCGCCAAGCGGGGGCGCTTTGGGATCAGACAGGAGCGACCCGGCAGAAACGGACTGGAACACACCGCCACCTGCCACACGAGGCGCAGCAATCGCATACGCCACAGCCATCCCAGACCAATTCAGCCCCTAAACCATCCCCAAACACGCCTGCCGGGACAAAACGCTCTTTGAGTGGGCGTTCATGTAGGGATCTTCCGGTATGCGAGATTTATCCGTGCCTCAGTTTGAGCGCCTCTGCCCGGTAGGAGGCGTACACCTCCACCTGGATCACGAACCTGCCTGCCTGTCTCGTTCACTTCCATGCCTTGAAGTCCG
>NZ_JBHXFA010000192.1:0-10867 GCF_042724175.1 Streptomyces sp. NPDC127084 | reverse complement strand
CGCGGCGCGCCGGTGGCGCAGCCGGCGGTCCCCGGTTCGTGCCGACCACTGCGGGGGCAGGTCCCCACATCACTTCGTGGCCGCTCCGTCGCACCATCGGCGCGCAGCGGTTGGACAGGGAGAATCGAGAAGGTGGCAGCACCGAAGAAGGGCCGAAGGGCGCCCTCCGGTCAGGGAAAGCCAGGGCGCACCCTGGCTTTGCTCCTGATCGTCATGGCCGCTCTGGTCGGCGGGATGTTCTGGTCCGGGGAGACCACCCCGCGCCTCGGCATCGACCTCGCCGGCGGTACGACGATCACGCTCAAGGCCGAGCCGGAAGCCGGCAAGGAGAGCGCGGTCAACCCGACCAACATGAACACCGCGGTCGGGATCATCGACCGCCGTGTCAACGGTCTGGGTGTTTCCGAGGCCGAGGTACAGACCCAGGGCGACGAGAACATCATCGTCAACATCCCCAAGGGCACGAACTCGGAGCAGGCGAAGAAGCAGGTGGGCACGACCGCCCGGCTGTACTTCCGCCCGGTCCTCACCGTGGCCGCCGGGGGACCGGTGACGCCTGAGCCCGCCCAGAGCGGCACCCCGAGCGTCAAGCCCAGCGCCGCGCCGTCGGCGAAGCCGGGCAGCAGCACGCCCAAGGCGAACGCCCCGTCCGGTCAGCCCAGTGCCCAGGGGCGCGCGGTGACCGACGCGCTGAAGGCCCCTTCACCGGGCCCGAGCGGCTCTCCCTCGGCCAAGGCGTCCACAGCGCCCTCGGCCAAGCCGGGCGCCACGCCCAGCACGCCTCCCCCGACGCCCTCCGCCTCGGACGCCGCGCTCCAGAAGAAGTTCACCGAGGTGAACTGCCTGGACCCGAAGCAGCGCGCCAATGTCGCCAAGGGCACCAAGCCCGAGGACACCATCGTGGCCTGCGGCCAGAACGGCGCGGGTCAGTGGGACAAGTACCTGCTGGGCCCGGCCGAGGTCGACGGCAAGGACGTCGACGGCGCCGAGGGCGTGCTGGACGCGCAGCGCGGCATCTGGAAGGTCAACATGGACTTCACGAGCTCCGGCTCGAAGAAGTTCGCGGCCATCACCAGCAAGCTGTCGCAGCAGCAGTCGCCGATGAACCAGTTCGCCATCGTGCTCGACGGCGATGTGGTGTCGGCCCCGTCGGTCAGCTCCACACTGAGCGGTTCCGCCGAGATCACCGGGAACTTCACCCAGCAGTCCGCCCAGGACCTGGGGAACATCCTGAGCTACGGCGCGCTCCCGCTGACGTTCAAGACGGAGACCGTCACCACCGTCAGCCCCGCGCTCGGCGGTGAGCAGCTCAAGGCCGGCCTCCTCGCGGGCGCCATCGGCCTCGCGCTGGTCGTGATCTACCTGCTGGCGTACTACCGCGGTCTGTCGATTGTCGCCCTGCTCAGCCTGCTGGTCTCGGCGATCCTGACGTACGCCCTGATGTCACTGCTCGGCCCGGCCATCGGCTTCGCGCTGAACCTCCCGGCGGTCTGCGGCGCCATCGTCGCCATCGGTATCACCGCGGACTCGTTCATCGTGTACTTCGAGCGCATCCGTGACGAGATCCGCGAGGGCCGTACCCTGCGGCCGGCCGTCGAGCGCGCCTGGCCGCGTGCCCGGCGCACCATCCTGGTCTCCGACTTCGTGTCGTTCCTCGCCGCCGCGGTGCTCTTCATCGTCACCGTCGGCAAGGTCCAGGGCTTCGCGTTCACCCTCGGTCTGACCACCGTGCTTGACGTCGTCGTGGTGTTCTTCTTCACGAAGCCGCTTATGACGCTCCTGGCCCGCACCAAGTTCTTCGCGAGCGGCCACCCGTGGTCCGGCCTCGACCCGAAGCGGCTCGGTGCCAAGCCCCCGCTGCGCCGCTCGCGGCGTACCTCCGCCCCCGTCGACCCGAAGGAGGCGTGAGATGTCGCGACTCGGAACTCTCGGCGCCCGGCTCTACCGCGGCGAGGTCGGTTACGACTTCGTCGGCAAGCGGAAGATCTGGTACGGCATCTCGATCCTGATCACCATCACGGCCATCGTCGGCCTGGCGGTGCGGGGTCTCAACATGGGCATCGAGTTCAAGGGCGGTGCCGTCTTCACCGTCGAGAAGGCGTCCTCGATCTCGGTCACCCAGGCCCAGGAGGCCGCCCAGGAGGCCTCGGGGCACCCGGCGATCGTGCAGAAGCTCGGCAACGGCAGTATGCGCATCCAGGTCAGCGAGGTGGACGGGGCCAAGGCCGGCAGCGTGGCCAAGGCCATCGCCGACGATCTGAAGGTCGACCCCAAGGGGATCAGCGACGAGGTCGTCGGCCCCAGCTGGGGTGAGCAGATCGCCAACAAGGCATGGATCGGCCTCGGCGTCTTCATGTTCCTCGTGGTGATCTATCTGGCGATCGCCTTCGAGTGGCGCATGGCGCTCGCCGCGCTGATCGCCCTGATCCACGACCTCACCATCACCGTCGGTGTGTACGCACTCGTCGGCTTCGAGGTCACTCCGGGCACCGTGATCGGTCTGCTGACCATCCTCGGTTATTCGCTGTACGACACGGTGGTCGTCTTCGACAGCCTCAAGGAAGGCACAGCGGATATCACCAAGCAGACCCGCTGGACCTACAGCGAGATCGCCAACCGCTCGATCAACGGCACCCTGGTGCGGTCGATCAACACCACCGTGGTCGCACTGCTGCCGGTCGCCGGTCTGCTGTTCATCGGCGGTGGCTTCCTCGGCGCCGGCATGCTCAACGACATCTCGCTGTCGCTGTTCGTCGGTCTCGCCGCCGGTGCCTACTCGTCGATCTTCATCGCCACTCCGCTGGTCGCCGACCTGAAGGAGCGCGAGCCGCAGATGAAGGCCCTGCGCAAGCGGGTCCTCGCCAAGCGTGCGGCCGCAGCGGCCAAGGGCGAGTCCCTTGACGACGACTCCGCAGCGGAGGGAGCGCATGACGAGGCGCCCAAGGCGACCACGACGGGTGGCGTCGTGGGCCAGCGTGACCGCGGTCGCGGGCGTCCCTCGCCGGGGAAGCGCCGATGACCGGAGCGACCCGCGAGCTGCTGCTCAGCCGCATCCGTGACGTGCGGGACTATCCGAAGCAGGGGGTGCTGTTCAAGGACATCACCCCGCTGCTCGCGGACCCGCACGCGTTCACGGCGCTCACCGACACCCTCGCCGAGCTCTGCGTACGCCAGGGCGCGACCAAGATCGTCGGACTTGAGGCGCGTGGCTTCATCCTCGCCGCCCCGGTCGCGGTCAAGGCGGGGATGGGGTTCATCCCGGTACGCAAGGCGGGCAAGCTTCCCGGCGCGACCCTGTCGCAGGCCTACGACCTGGAGTACGGCTCGGCCGAGATCGAGGTGCACGCCGAGGACCTCTGCGCCGACGACCGTGTCATGGTCATCGACGACGTCCTCGCCACCGGCGGCACAGCGGAAGCCTCGCTTGAGCTGATCCGCCGGGCGGGCGCCGAGATCGCGGGCGTCGGCATACTGCTGGAGCTGGGCTTCCTCGGCGGGCGCGCCCGCCTGGAGCCCGCGCTTCGAGGCGCTCCGCTGGAGTGCCTGATCACGCTCTGAGCAGAGTCTCGCCGCTCAGCGGACGCAGGGAACGGGCACCCGGGAACACCGGGTGCCCGTTCCACGTTGTGGACAGACCCGGTCCCCGGGCGAGGCCAGCGCCCAGGGTCGATACCATGGCCTTTCCGGGCCTGACCGGGGGACCCGGATCAGCCTGAGGAGCGCCCTTGCCAGACGAGGCCAAGCCCGCCACCGCGCAGCCCGACCAGCAGGCCGAGGAGGCTGCCGCGGCCTCCGCCACGCCCGAGGAGAAGCCCGCGGAGCGATCCGCGGCTGCCACACCCGCGCGGAGCGAGCAGACCCGCCCGGCCGGGGGCTGGGGGAACGCGAAGGGCCAGGCCCCGGCACCGGTGACGGCCCCCAAGCCCACCCCGGCAGCCCCGGCACGCTCGGGCGGCTCCTCCAACCGCGTCCGCGCCCGGCTGGCCCGGCTCGGAGTGCAGCGCTCCAGCGCATACAACCCGGTCCTGGAGCCCTTGCTCCGGATCGTCCGCAGCAACGACCCCAAGATCGAGACTTCGACGCTCCGCCAGGTCGAGCGCGCGTACCAGGTGGCCGAGCGCTGGCATCGCGGCCAGAAGCGCAAGAGCGGCGACCCGTACATCACCCATCCGCTCGCCGTCACCACCATCCTCGCTGAGCTTGGCATGGACCCGGCGACCCTGATGGCGGGCCTGCTGCACGACACCGTCGAGGACACCGAATACGGCCTTGACACCCTGCGCCGGGACTTCGGCGACCAGGTGGCCCTGCTGGTCGACGGCGTGACCAAGCTGGACAAGGTCAAGTTCGGCGAGGCAGCGCAGGCCGAGACCGTACGCAAGATGGTCGTCGCCATGGCCAAGGACCCCCGGGTGCTGGTCATCAAACTCGCCGACCGGCTGCACAACATGCGCACCATGCGCTACCTCAAGCGGGAGAAGCAGGAGAAGAAGGCCCGCGAGACCCTGGAGATCTACGCTCCGCTGGCACACCGCCTGGGCATGAACACCATCAAGTGGGAGCTGGAGGACCTCGCCTTCGCGATCCTCTACCCCAAGATGTACGACGAGATCGTCCGGCTTGTCGCCGAGCGCGCACCCAAGCGGGACGAGTACCTCGCCATAGTGACCGACGAGGTGCAGACCGATCTGCGGGCCGCCCGCATCAAGGCCACCGTCACCGGCCGCCCCAAGCACTACTACAGCGTGTACCAGAAGATGATCGTCCGCGGCCGTGACTTCGCGGAGATCTACGACCTGGTCGGCATCCGCGTCCTCGTCGACACCGTCCGCGACTGCTACGCGGCACTCGGCACCGTCCATGCCCGGTGGAACCCGGTCCCGGGGCGGTTCAAGGACTACATCGCGATGCCGAAGTTCAACATGTACCAGTCGCTGCACACGACGGTCATCGGGCCCAACGGCAAGCCCGTCGAACTCCAGATCCGCACCTTCGACATGCACCGCCGCGCCGAGTACGGCATCGCCGCGCACTGGAAGTACAAGCAGGAGGCCGTGGCCGGCGCCTCCAAGGTCCGCACCGACGTCCCCAAGGTCAGCGGCAAGGACAAGGACGCGCTCAATGACATGGCGTGGCTGCGGCAGCTCCTCGACTGGCAGAAGGAGACCGAGGACCCGGGCGAGTTCCTGGAGTCCCTGCGCTTCGACCTGTCGCGCAACGAGGTGTTCGTCTTCACCCCCAAGGGCGATGTCATAGCGCTCCCCGCGGGCGCCACCCCGGTCGACTTCGCCTACGCCGTCCACACCGAGGTCGGCCACCGCACCATAGGAGCCCGGGTCAACGGTCGGCTGGTGCCGCTCGAATCCACTCTGGACAACGGAGACCTGGTCGAGGTCTTCACCTCCAAGGCCACCGGCGCGGGCCCGTCCCGGGACTGGCTCGGCTTCGTCAAGTCCCCGCGTGCCAGGAACAAGATCCGCGCCTGGTTCTCCAAGGAGCGCCGCGACGAGGCGATCGAGCAGGGCAAGGACGCGATCGCGCGTGCCATGCGCAAGCAGAACCTGCCGATCCAGCGCATCCTCACCGGGGACTCACTGGTGACGCTGGCGCACGAGATGCGCTACCCCGACATCTCGTCGCTGTACGCGGCGATCGGCGAGGGCCATGTCGCCGCGCAGGGCGTGGTCCAGAAGCTCGTCCAGGCTCTCGGCGGCGAGGAGGCCGCCACCGAGGACATCGCCGAGTCCGTCCCGCCCTCACGCACCCGCGGCCGTAAGCGGCGCGCCAACGCCGACCCGGGTGTGGTGGTCAAGGGCGTCGACGATGTCTGGGTGAAGCTGGCCCGTTGCTGTACGCCGGTGCCCGGCGACCCGATCATCGGCTTCGTCACCCGCGGCAGCGGTGTCTCGGTCCATCGCGCGGACTGCGTCAACGTGGACTCGCTCTCCCAGCAGCCCGAACGCATCCTGGACGTCGAGTGGGCGCCCACGCAGTCCTCGGTCTTCCTGGTCGCCATCCAGGTGGAAGCCCTGGACCGCTCCCGGCTGCTGTCGGATGTCACGCGCGTCCTGTCCGACCAGCACGTCAACATCCTCTCGGCCGCCGTCCAGACCTCCCGCGACCGGGTCGCCACCTCCCGCTTCACCTTCGAGATGGGCGACCCGAAGCATCTGGGCCACGTCCTGAAGGCTGTTCGTGGCGTGGAGGGCGTCTACGACGTCTACCGCGTGACCTCAGCGAGGCGCCCCTGAAGGGGCTCGGGGCCGTAGGTGTGACCGCACCCCTCCCCCCAGAGCCTGCGGGCCTGGGGGCCCTACGGGCGTCCGGAGCGTCCGCCCTCGAACTCCCCCTTCGTCCGGGGGGACCCATGGCAGGCTGGACGCGGGTCGCCCGTGTAGGCATCCCGCGGAAAGCAGGAGGGCCTGGTAGCGCGCAGCTACCAGGCCCTCCGAGTTCGCGCGACGCGCGAAAGGGGTCAGCCCCCGAACTCCTGGAGCCCCTTCAGCGCCTGGTCCAGCAGCGCCTGCCGCCCCTCCAGCTCCTTCGCCAGCTTGTCGGCCTTCGCGTTGTTGCCCGCCGCACGCGCCGCGTCGACCTGGCCGCGCAGCTTGTCGACCGCCGACTGGAGTTGGCCGGTCAGCCCCTCGGCGCGGGCCCGCGCCTCGGGGTTGGTGCGGCGCCACTCGGCCTCCTCGGCCTCCTGGATCGCGCGCTCCACCGCGTGCATCCGGCCCTCGACCTTCGGGCGGGCGTCACGCGGGACATGGCCGATGGCCTCCCAGCGCTCGTTGATGGAGCGGAAGGCGGCACGCGCTGCCTTCAGGTCCGTCACCGGCATGAGCTTCTCGGCCTCGGCGGCCAGCTCTTCCTTGAGCTTCAGGTTCTCGGTCTGCTCCGCGTCGCGCTCGGCGAAGACCCCGCTGCGCGCGGCGAAGAAGACGTCCTGCGCACCGCGGAAGCGGTTCCACAGGTCGTCCTCGTGCTCGCGCTGGGCGCGGCCCGCCGCCTTCCAGTCCGCCATCAGCTCGCGGTAGCGCGCCGCGGTGGTACCCCAGTCCGTCGAGCCGGACAGCGACTCGGCCTCCGCGACCAGCCGCTCCTTCGTCTGCCTGGCCTGCTCCCGCTGCGCGTCCAGCGCGGCGAAGTGCGCCTTGCGACGCTTGGAGAACGCCGAGCGCGCATGCGAGAAGCGGTGCCACAGCTCGTCGTCGGACTTGCGGTCGAGCCGGGGCAGGCCCTTCCACTTGTCCACGAGCGCGCGCAGCCGCTCACCGGCCGCCCGCCACTGCTCGCTCTGCGCCAGCTCCTCCGCCTCCGCGACCAGCGCCTCCTTGGCATGCCTGGCCTCGTCGGTCTGCTTGGCCTTCTGCGCCTTGCGCTCCTCACGGCGTGTCTCGACCGTGGCGGCCAACGTGTCCAGCCGCTTGCGCAGGGCGTCGAGGTCGCCGACCACGTGATGCTCATCGACCTGCTGGCGGATGTGCTCGATCGCCGTCGTCGCGTCCTTCGCGGACAGATCGGTGGTCTTCACCCGCTTTTCGAGGAGGCCGATCTCGACAACCAAGCCCTCGTACTTGCGCTCGAAGTAGGCCAGTGCCTCCTCTGGAGTCCCGGCCTGCCACGATCCGACGACCTGCTCGCCTTCGGAAGTCCGCACGTACACGGTGCCCGTCTCATCGACGCGGCCCCACGGGTCGCTGCTCACAGCGCCTCCTCCACATGATGCCTGCGAAGCGCTCCGGCCCCGGGCATCGTCCACAGTTTCCCGGACGGGCCTCGCCCGTCCCTCACAGCGCGGAGCGAGTCCGCGCTGCACAACGCCAATCTAGGCGACCGGCAGCCTGGCTGTCCGCACTCGGCACCGCTCAATTCCGCTGGGTCATCCCTTGGTGACAGTCACCTTCTCCAGTGTGACTGCCTTCTTCGGGGCGCCGTCTGTGGCGCCGCCTTCGACGCCCGCGGCTCCGACCGCCTTGACGATGTCCAGGCCCGCCGTGTCGATGGTGCCGAAGGGCGTGTAGGCGGGCGGCAGTTTGCTGTCCTGGTACACCAGGAAGAACTGGCTGCCACCGGTGTTCGGCTGGCTGGTGTTGGCCATGGCGACCGTGCCCGCCTTGTAGGTCACCGTGCCGTCCGCGCCCGCCTTGCCGAGCCCGGTCAGGTTCTCGTCCGGGATCGTGTAGCCGGGACCACCGGAGCCGGTGCCCTCGGGGTCGCCGCACTGGAGTACGAAGATGCCGCCCGTGGTCAGGCGGTGGCACTTCGTGTTGTCGAAGTAGCCCTTGTCGGCGAGGTGCTTGAACGAGTTGACCGTGTGCGGGGTCTTGGCGGCGTCCATCGCCACCTTGATGTCGCCCTGGCTGGTCTTCAGTGACATCGTGTACGCGGCCTTCTGGTCGATGGCCATCTTGGGCTCGGTCGAGCCGCTCTTGCCCGCCTTGGGCGGCGCGGACGAGCTGACGTCTTCGGGAGCCGCCGCGGCGTCACTGCCGGTTCCGTTGTCCGACAGGCCGACCGAGGCGTATGCCGCCGCACCCGCCGCCAGTACCACGGCGAGTGACGCCGCGATGATCGAGTTCCGGCGCCTGGACTGCTTGCGGGCCTGCTCCCGGCGCTGCTGCTGCCGCTCGAACTTCTCTCTGGCGAGCTGGCGCCGCCGCTGATCGCTGCTGACCACCGGGTCTTCTCCTTGTCGGTCACGTCGGATGGGTCGAGTGGTGTGCCGCCCGACATGTCCGGCCGAGCGTGCCCGTACCGTATACGGGTTGGCTGTGGAATGAGCACCGCCGGTAGGCTCTGAACTGCTGCATTCCGCAACAGCAATCCCGTCGGACGACACCGTGAGGACGATCGTGCTTATTGCCGGGTTCCCCGCAGGGGCCTGGGGGACCAATTGTTATCTGGTCGCCCCGGCCGCAGGCGAGGAGTGCGTGATCATCGACCCGGGCCACCAGGCCGCGCAGGGCGTCGAGGAAACGCTGAAGAAGCATCGGCTCAGGCCCGTCGCCGTCGTGCTCACCCATGGCCACATCGACCATGTCGCCTCTGTCGTCCCGGTGTGCGGAGCCCATGACGTACCGGCGTGGATCCACCCCGCCGACAGGTACATGATGAGCGACCCGGGTAAGGCCATCGGCCGCTCCATCGGGATGCCGCTCATGGGCGACCTCACCGTGGGGGAGCCGGACGACGTGCGCGAGCTGACGGACGGCGCCGCGCTGAAGCTGGCGGGTCTGGAGCTCACCGTGAGGCACGCGCCCGGCCATACCAAGGGGTCGGTGACCTTCGGGATGCCCGAGGCCGCGGACATCCCGCCGGTCTTCTTCTCGGGTGATCTGCTCTTCGCCGGCTCCATCGGACGCACCGACCTGCCCGGCGGTGACATGGCCGAGATGCTCGACTCGCTGGCCCGCGTGTGCCTGCCGCTCGACGACTCGACCGTGGTGCTGTCCGGCCACGGCCCCCAGACGACCATCGGCCGCGAGCTCGCCACCAACCCGTATCTGCGGGAGGTGGCCGCCGGCCAGGGAGACGGCGGCACCGCCGCTCCCCGACGAGGAATGTGACAAGACCTTCCGTGAGTACCTTCCAGGCTCCCAAGGGCACCTACGACCTGATTCCGCCGGACTCCGCGAAGTACCTCGCGGTGCGAGAGGCGATCGCCGCGCCGCTGCGCAACTCCGGCTACGGCTATGTCGAGACCCCGGGTTTTGAGAACGTCGAGCTGTTCGCGCGCGGTGTCGGTGAGTCCACCGACATCGTCACCAAGGAGATGTACGCCTTCGAGACCAAGGGCGGCGACAAGCTGGCCCTGCGCCCCGAGGGCACCGCGTCCGTGCTGCGCGCGGCGCTGGAGGCCAACCTCCACAAGACCGGCAACCTGCCGGTCAAGCTCTGGTACTCGGGCTCGTACTACCGCTACGAGCGCCCGCAGAAGGGCCGCTACAGGCACTTCTCGCAGGTCGGCGCCGAGGCGATCGGCGCCGAGGACCCGGCGCTCGACGCCGAGCTGATCATCCTGGCCGACCAGGCGTACCGCTCGCTCGGGCTCAGCGACTTCCGGATCCTGCTGAACTCGCTCGGCGACAAGGAGTGCCGCCCGGTCTACCGGGATGCCCTCCAGAGCTTCCTGCGCGGGCTCGACCTGGACGAGGACACCCGCCGCCGCGTCGACATCAACCCGCTGCGGGTGCTCGACGACAAGCGCGAGTCGGTCCAGAAGCAGCTCGTCGGCGCACCGCTGCTGCGTGACTACCTGTGCGACGCGTGCAAGGCGTACCACGAGGAGGTGCGCGAGCTGCTGACGGCCGCGGGTGTGGCCTTCGAGGACGACGAGAAGCTGGTGCGCGGCCTCGACTACTACACGCGCACGACCTTCGAGTTCGTCCACGACGGCCTGGGCTCGCAGTCAGCGGTGGGCGGCGGTGGCCGATATGACGGGCTGTCCGAGATGATCGGCGGCCCGGCGCTGCCGTCCGTCGGCTGGGCACTCGGCGTGGACCGTACGGTCCTGGCGCTGGAGGCGGAGGGCATCGAGCTCGAACTCCCAGCGGCCACCAGCGTGTTCGCCGTCCCGCTCGGTGACGAGGCACGCCGCGCCCTGTTCCGCGTCGTCACCGAGCTGCGCAAGGCCGGTGTCGCCGCCGACTTCAGCTTCGGCGGCAAGGGTCTCAAGGGTGCCATGAAGAACGCGAACCGCAGCGGTGCGCGTTACGCGATCGTCGCCGGCGAGCGGGACCTCGCCGAAGGCATGGTCCAGCTCAAGGACATGGAGTCCGGAGAGCAGGTCGCCGTCGGCGTGAACGAGATCGTGCCCGAGCTGGAGGCCCGGCTCGGCTGAGTCGAACCCTTGTCGCCCCTGCCGCCC
>NZ_JBHXFA010000191.1:0-11054 GCF_042724175.1 Streptomyces sp. NPDC127084 | reverse complement strand
GCGCCTGGTTGCCCACCAGCGTGTTTTTGCGCACCCTGTCGGGTAGTGCGGCGGGTCAGATCACCATCGGTACCAGAGGCCGCGGCCGCCGCCGGCCGTGGTGGAGCGCATGACGAAGCCGAGGAGCCACAGCACCAGGACGGCCAAGGCCGCCCACCACAGCACCTCCACAGCGAAACCGGCGCGATCGGCGCCCGCGTGGAGCCGATGCCCATCCCGTGGGACTGCGCTGACGGCCTGTTCGAGGCGTACCGGCGACGACCGGAGGCGTATCTGGAGGATCGTGTTCGCCGGGCGATGTCGGTGTGGACCAGGGTCGGTCCGAAGTCCGAGCAGCGAGCGGTGCGAAGTCTCAGCGACGACCTCGGCTCGGCCGGTGGGCCGAGCGCAACAGCGACCTCGCCGACCTCGACGCGGCAGATCTCGGCCTCCGGCTGCTTACGGCTTGAACCGCGGCGTCAGCCTATGCGGGCCTCGTCGGGCAGTTCGCTGGTCAGAGCTGCAGTTTGAACCCTACATGCGAGCCCGTGAAGCCGAGGCGCTCGTAAAACCGATGGGCGTCGGGGCGGGTCAGGTCCGAGGTCAACTGGACCAGTTGGCAGTTCCGGCGGCGGGACTCATCGATAGCCCACTCGATGAGTCGGGCGCCGAGGCCCTGGCCGCGCTCGGAGCTGTGGACCCGTACTCCCTCGATTGTCGAGCGGGTCGCCCCCTTGCGCGACAGGCCGGGGATGATCGTGAGCTGGAGGGTGCCGACGACCTCTCCGTCGCGGTCGGCGACCACCAGCAGCTGGTTGGGGTCGCTTCGCAGCCGCTCATAAGCGGACTGATAGGGGGACAGGTCGTCAGGGGACTCGCGGGTCGCACCCAGCGCATCATCCGCGAGCATGGCCACGATGGCCGGGATGTCGTCCCGCACCGCAGGACGGATACCAACGTACGTCATAAGGCGTATGTTAATCGCGCCGCCCGTCCAGGGCCGGACTGGAACTCCAGTCGGCCCGTGCCTCTGAGGCCCTTCCTCGCCTGCAGCCATACGGCCGTCGAGTGCAGGGACTTGTGGAGCGGGCGGCCGATGGGGGCCTCATCAAAGCAGACCGTCAGGCGGACGGAAGCACGGTGTGCGCGTGCCGGTCCCGTACGCGAGGTGAACCCGCTCTCCCGGCGTCCCAGGGCCCCTGTAATCGCGCCGCGAACAGGATGGCCTGGAGCACCGGCGGTTACGGCTACGGAGCCGGCTCCACCCGAAGGTCAGTCGACTACGGCTTCGGCAAGGAGGGTTCGTCCCTTTCGGCTGCCGGAGGTGCCGGGTCCGGACTGCGTTCTGAGTCCGGTGCGACCCCGCGAGCAGCTGAGGACGACTCGGCGTCCGGGAGCCGTGGCCGCACGAGCCTCGAGACGATGACGATCCCGAAACCGATGACCGCCGCGATGAGGTGGCCGATGGTGGTGAAATCCGGCAGCGGCCCTTCCCAGACAAGACCGCCGAGGGGCCAGGCGAGCACGAACGCCGCCCACGGAAGGCGGTACCGCAGCGGCAAGGCGAGTATGCCGAGTGCCAGAACCGTCTGGGCGCCGTAACTGATGCCGTAGTCCGAAGCCTGCCGCACGGCGTTCTCGTACCAGCCGTGCCGCAACGCGACGGTGATGACGACAGCGGTGAGCAGGGTGGCAGCGACATGTCCGCCGAGGAAGGCGGCTACGGCGCGTAGCGTGCCCCACCGGTACTCCACCCAGGCCAGGAAGCAGCCGACACCCAGACCCAAAGTGATCAAGGTGCCCACGAAGTCCGGTGAAGCGACGTCCGTGAGCGTGCCGTCGAAGAACAGCGCACTACCGAGCAGCGCGGCCACCGGATGATCCCGCAGATTGTCCAGGTTGGTGCTGACGAAGTCGAGCAGGGTGGCTGCCCGTTCGGTGGAGAGCCCGTATCCGACCCAGGCATGGGTGACCAGGAGCAGACAGACATAACCGAAGGTGAGTGGTGCACGACGCGGGTACGCCCGGGCAGTGCGGAGCATTCCGCCGAGCCGCCCCGACAGGGATTGGGAGTTCATGCGAAGCCATTGTCCTGGTCGGGCCAAGGGACTAGACCAGCGGGGGGCCACCGACTCGACAGCCGGACCGATCGCGGGTCGGGCAGATGGGCGCGTGACCGGCGGCGGGGCGGACGGCCTGCTGAGGCAGAGCGCATCGTGACGTGTTCTTGCTGAACATCTGATGTTGCGTCACAGGGCTGTTGCCCGCCAGTGCCCGATGAGAGCGCGGGGACGGTGGTCCGGCTCTCATCGGGGCGCGGCTACCGGCGTGATACCGGGGCAGTAGGCCGGGAAGCCGGCAGACCACCAGGATCCGCCGTCCGCCCGCACGGCATACCCCTCGATCCCCGGCCGCGCGGCGACCCACTCCCCGGCCTTCTCCCCCATGGCGAACGCCGCGGTCGCCAGGGCGTCGACCTCGGTGAGGTGGCGGCCCACCAGTGTGAGCGAGGCGAGTTCCGTGGCAGGGGTTCCTGCGATCGGGTCGATGATGTGGTCGCCTCGCTCGGTGGTGCCGGACGTCGCGACCGCCAGGTGGCACCCGTCGACGACCACGGAGAGGCCACCACGTCGGAAGGGGTGTGCGATGCCGATACGCCAGGGGCGGCCCGGGGCGGACTCGCCCCGGCACTGGATGTCGCCGCCGCCGTTCACCATATGGTCGCGAGCGCCCGCCTCGTACAGCATCGACGAGGCACGCTCCACCGCCCAGCCCTTGACCATCGCCGATGGATCGAGCCGGCCGGCCGGCCACGCCGTGAACCAGCCGCCGGTGGCACGGGCGGCCTCGCCGCACAGCTCCAGCACCTCACGGACTTCGGGGTCGCAGGCGCGCGGTGTCGTCTCCCCGCGGTCGAGTCGGCAGATCTGGCTGTCCGGACGGTAGGTGGAGAACATCGCGTCCATCCGGTGCAGCCAGTCCACCGCGCCCGCGAGCGCCTGGGCGACTTCGGGTGCCGGCTCGCCCCGGACGTCGAACGAGAACGCCGTGCCCATCACATGCTCGACATGACGCAGCCGGCCCGTTCCCTCAGACACCTGCCTCGTCCAATGCGCTCTGGAGCGAGGAGACATAGCCCTCACTGGTGTACGTGGCCCCGGACACCGCGTCGATGTCCGCGCTCTGCGCGGCAATCGCCCGCTCGGTGAGCACCGGCACTGCGGTCGCACTCGGGCCCTTGTCATGGATGCCCTCCAGGACGTCCACCGCGGTCAGCCTTCCGTCGGTGAGCGTGACACGCACCTGGACGGGGCCCTGCTGGGTCTGGATCGTGTCTCCGTCAAAGGTGCCGGACACCGTTTCGCTGCTGCCGGGTGCGGCGGCGCTGCCGGTCGGTGCGGTCTCGGGTGCGGGGGTGGACGCCGATGGGGAGGCGGTGGCGCTCGCCGACGGGTCGTCGTGCGGTTTGAGCGAGAGCAGCAGGACGATTCCCGCGGCGGTCGCGGCGGTCACCGCGGCAGGTCGGATCATGGGACTCTCCTCGTGTGTGTTGTGTGTGTCGTGTGTGTCGTGGGTCAGAAGGCGAAGGTCTCGTGGTGGACGCGGTGCCGCGGGACACCGGCGTCGCGCAGCGCCGCCCTGGCGGCGCTCGTCATCCCGGGCGGGCCGCACAGGTACACGTCGTGCCCGGGCAGATCGGCGACGAGCTCGCCGAGAGCGTCGCCCGTCAGCGGGATTGCCGGTCCGTCGATTCCGTCGACGGCGTAGTGCACGCTCGCACCGCGTGTCGCCGCGATCTCATCAAGTTCGTGGCGCAGGGCCAGATCGTGTGCGCTGCGGGCGTAGTACACGAGCGTCACCGTGCCGGGCAGCGTCTCGAACAAGGTTCGCAACGGCGTGATCCCGACACCGCCGGCGAGGAGGAGGACGTGGGGGCTGGTCTGGCGGGCGGCGGTGAAGGCACCGTAGGGGCCCTCCGCCCACACCCGGGTTCCGGGGCTGATACGGCCCAGGGCGGCGCTGTGGCCGCCGGACGCCTTCACGGTGATCCGCAGATACCGCTCGTTGGGGGGTGCGGAGAGCGAGTACGGATTGGCGGTCCACCACATGCCCGCTGTGAGGAAGCGCCAGCGGAAGAACTGTCCGGACTTCGCGCCGAGCGCGTGCAGATGCCGGCCGGAGAGGTAGACCGACACCACTCCCGGTGCCTCCTGGTGCACCTCGGCCACCCGCAGCCGGTGGCGTAGCGCACGCCGGACAGGGCTGAGGAACCGGAACCACGCCAGCAAGGCGGCGACGGTGAAGTAGAGCCCGTACCAGACGGTCCGCGCCACCGGGCTGGCCAGGAAGTCGGCCCCGTACGCCAGTTGGTGGAAGAAGGCGAGAAAGACCGCGAGGTAGGTGCAGAAATGCAGGTAGTACCAGGTCTCGTAGGAGACTCTGCGCCGGGCCGCCTGCGCCGACACCACCCCCACCAGGACGAACAGCAGCATGCCGATCGCCGCCATGAGCATGTCCGGGTAGTCGAGCACCAGCGTGGTCGTCTGGTCGACGACGCTCGTCCCGGACGTGACCGAGTAGCCCCAGATGACGAACATCGTGTGGGCGATCACCAGGGAGACCGTGTACCGCCCGCCCATGGCGTGCCAGCGGGCCAGTCGGTCACTGCCCACCGTGCGATCGATCACCGGCACCCGTGCCATCAGGGCCAGCAGTACGGCGCAGGCGTAACCGGCGAGCAGTCCGGTGATCCGGCCTGCGTTCGTCAGCCAGCCGTCCAGGCCGGTGATCCTGTCCGTGTTGGCCCACCACAGTCCCAGCACCCCCGCGGCGCCCGCGTGTATGAGAAGCAGCAGGCCGGCTGCCGGAGCACGCCACGGCCGCCAGGGCCGGGGCGTCGCGTGCCGGGAAGGGTGCGGGCCGCTTCCCCGGTGTGGACGGGCAGTGGCGCCATGGGCCCGCTGCACGGTGGTCATGGGGACTCCTCTCGAAGGACGGCTGGTCCCAGCCCGGGCTGTGCGGGATGCGAGACCCGGGGTGCGGCACACCGTGGCAGTGGAATCTCTGTGTTTCCTCTGAAACGGCCGCCCAGAGGTGTCCAGAGGGCGGACTCATAGGAAATTCAGAAGAATGGCGGCGATACTTCCGAGGCCATGAGGAGTACCCACCCCGCACCGCAGTCGCCGACCGGTCTGCGCCGCCCCGACGGCACGCCCGTGCGCGTCCTCGTCGTGGACGACGAGCCCGACCTGGCGGAGATCCTGTCCGATGCCCTGCGCTACGAGGGGTGGGACGTGCGCACCGCCGGCACGGGCGAGGAGGCTGTCGGCGCCGCCCGCGACTTCGGTCCCGACGCCGTAGTGCTGGACGTGATGCTGCCCGACATCGGCGGTCTCGATGTGCTCCGCCGCCTGCGGACCCATGCGCCGGACGTGTGTGTGCTCTTCCTCACGGCGCGCGACGCCGTGGAGGACCGTATCGCGGGAATCACCGCCGGCGGCGACGACTACGTGACCAAGCCCTTCAGTCTCGAAGAGGTGCTGGCCCGCCTTCGGGGCCTGCTGCGCCGGGCCGGGATGACCCGTGCGACGGACGAGACGTCCCTGCTGGCCGTCGGCGACCTGGTGCTGGACGAGGAGGTCCGTGAGGTGACACGCGCCGGGCGTCCGGTGGAGCTGACGCGGACCGAGTTCGAGCTGCTGCGGTTCCTGATGCGCAATCCGCGCCGGGTGCTCAGCAAGGCACAGATCCTTGATCGTGTGTGGAGCTACGACTTCGGAGGCAAGGCCCATGTGGTCGAGCTCTACATCAGCTATCTGCGGAAGAAGATCGACGCCGGCCACAGCCCGCTGATCCACACCGTGCGGGGCGTCGGCTACGTGCTCAAGCAGGAGCCGTCCTGATGCCCGCGCGCCGGTCCTTCGCAGCTCTGGGGATCCGCAGCCTCCGGGCCCGGCTCACGGCCGGTCTGATGGTGCTGCTCGCGCTCTGCTGCTTCGCCGTGGGACTGGCGACCACCACGGCGCTCGAGGGATTCCTGGTACGGCGGCTCGACCAGCAGCTCACGGCAGTCGGGAACCACTTCCCCGCGAGCCTCGACCCCGCGCGGAAACTGCGTGGCGATGGCGGCGGCCCGGACACCCGGGGGCAGGCTGCCGGTACGTTCGGCGCATGCGTGCTGCGCGGGGCAGTGACCCAGGCGGCTGTGGTCGGCGACCAGACCGAGAGCCAGGTGCCCCTCAACGCCGCCGACCGGAGTGCGCTGGTGGCCGTGCCCGGCGACGGCGAGGCACGCACGATCCGGCTGTCCACGCTGCGGGAGTACCGGGTGATCGGTGTGCCGGGGCCTGCGGGAGATGTACTGATCACGGGTCTGCCGCTGGAGCCGGTCCAGGACACCGTGGACCGGCTCCGGCTGGTGGAGGCGATCGTGTTCGGGGCGGCGCTGCTGCTCACCGGGTTCGCCGGAGCCGCATGGGTGCGGCTCTCGCTGCGTCCGCTGCACCGCGTGGCGGCCACGGCCTCCCGCGTTGCCCAGCTACCGCTCGCGGGGGGCGAGGTGGCCATGCCGCCCAAGGTCCCCGACACCGATCCGCGTACCGAGGTGGGCCGGGTCGGGGACGCGTTCAACCGGATGCTCCGTCATGTCGAGGAGTCGCTGACCCGCAGGCACGCGAGCGAGGAACGGCTGCGGAGGTTCGCCGCCGACGCCAGCCACGAGCTGCGCACACCCATCGCCTCGATACGCGGGCACGCGGAGCTCGCCTTGCGGCAGCCCGAACCAGTGCCCGACAAGGTCCGCCACTCGCTCGACCGGGTCCGGTGCGAGGCGGCGCGGATGGGTGAGCTGGTCGACGACCTGCTGCTGCTCGCCAGACTGGACGCGGGCCGGTCACTCGCGGACGAGCCGGTGGACCTGACCCGGCTGGTGCTGGACGCGATGAGCGACGCGCAGGCCGCCGGGCCCGGCCACAGCTGGGTACTGGACCTTCCGGAAGCACCCGTGGTGGTACGCGGTGACGAACGGGGGTTGCAGCAGGTGCTGACCAATCTCCTCGCCAACGCCCGTACCCACACCCCGCCGGGCACCGAGGTCACCGTCCGGCTCGGCGTGCCGGAGACCGCCGCGGACGTAGTGGAGTTCGTGGTGGCGGACGACGGGCCCGGTGTGCCCGAGGAGCTGCGGTCGGAGATCTTCGAGCGGTTCGTGCGCTCAGGGGGCGACGGGCGCTCACGGAGTACCGGGGGCACCGGCCTGGGTCTCGCCATCGCGCACGCGGTGACCGTGGCCCACGGGGGGCGGGTCGAGCTCACCAGCCGCCCGGGCCGCACCGTCTTCCGGGTGATACTGCCGAGGCGTCGCGAGGGAGAGCCGGAGGTCGCGGTGAAGGCGAGCTACGCGGCCGGCTGACGGCACACTCTCCAGTGCCGCGTCAGGCAACGTTCGCCCCGCCGCGACCCGACGGCCACGTCCCGAGGTGGCGAGACAACGTGGTCGTACGTCCGACCGACTGTCCAACTGATCTGACGAAACACAACACCGCCCCTGTGACACGAGCCGGAGCGGTGAGACGATGGCCGGACAGGCCGATCGGCGGTCGGTTTCACCACTCCTGGGGCACCCATGAACATCCGGCTCCCGTTCCGGCTCCTCACGGCAACCACCCTGGTCGGCCTGGCGCTTACCGCCTGCGGCGGATCCGGCGGGTCCGCGCGCCCATCAGGATCGCCGCCCGCCGCATCGGCGACGCCCGGGCAGACGGGCACCGGAGCCACAGCACCCTCGCCATCGGCCAGCTCATCGACCACCTCGTCGACCACACGGAATCCAGCCACGCACGGCCCCAGCGACACACCGCCGCTGGGCTCCTCCACCCTCCAGCCCGTGTGGCCGTTCACCACACTCGCCCAGGCTCAAGCGTGGGAGCGTGCCTACGAGTCCGGCGGCCACCAGCCCTGGCATCTCGACCCGGCACACACCGCGCTCTCCTTCACTCGCGACTACCTGGACTTCACCGAGATCGACCGGATCACCTCGCGTACCGTAAGCGGTCGGCACGCCCGCATCGGCGTCGCGCCGACGGGGCCCGAAGGCGGGACCGCGGCGGTGATCCACCTCGTGCGGTTCGGCGACGGCCCGAATGCCCCGTGGGAGGTCGTGGGCACCGACGACACGTCGTTCTCACTCACCACGCCCGCGTACGGGTCACTCGCCCGCTCACCGTTGACGACCGGCGGCCGGATCACCGGGGTGGACGAAAGCATTCGCGTTCAGGTGCGCCAGCCTTCGTCGAACGCGCCGCTCGGCACCTCACCGTGCTGCACATCGGCGGGCGGCGACAGGCAGCCTTGGCAGGTGACCGTGCCGTTCTCAGGCGCCCGCGACCCGGTGCTCACGGTCGTCGCCTCCACCGGCGGACACATCGCCGAGGTCGAGCGGTTCACCATCACAGCGGTACGCACCAACTGACCTTCCTGGCCAAGGCGGTCACGTATCGGACAGACGGCATCCCGGCGGGTGGGTGTCGTCGCCCCTCCCCACCGTCGAGTGGGCAGTCGCCGCTCAGTGGGGCCCGTTCGCAGCCCGCAGTGGGGAGGACGTGCCTTCGGCCCAGGCCGTGAGCGCCGATTGATCGAGGCAGAGGATGCCGCACTGCTGGGCGTACTCTTCGGCCGGGCCGGTGAATTCCCCCGTGGTCACCATGGCGGCTATCTGAGCGTCGTGCACGGCAAAACACGTGCCGCCGAAACGCTGCATATCCTGCGATCCGACCTTGTTGACGGGGCCGTACCGCTTGCACTGGATGACTATGCGCCGACCGTCGGGAGCGATGCCCAGCACATCCGCGCCCAGGTCCCCCGCACCGCCCACCACCTGCACCTCGGTACAGCCATCCCGTTCGCACAGATCTGCGATCGCCTGTTCGAAAGCCTCGGGGGCCATCGCCGCGAAGTCGTACGAAGTGTACGTCGGCTGAGCCGTTTCCGAGACGGGCTGGAGGGCGAGCCGCCTGGCTTTCCCGCGGCGCCCGCCCCAGAGCGCCAGGAAGACCAGGAACGTACCGATCAGCCAGATGCCGGCGAGCGCCCCCGCCATGCCCGAGGCCCTGAAGAGGGATTTGATCATCAGGCCGCAGCCGCTGATCACGGTACCGGTGAGGACGAACCAGAGGAGCGTCTGTCTCAGGCTGAAGGTGCCTCGGCCGGTCGGTCCAGGACGTCGGACGGGTGTAGTCATGTGCGGCACTCACCTTCCACAGCGCTCCAAGATCGTCATGAGCCCCACTGCCCTGTTCGGGCGCGCTCTAACAGCTCTTCTTCGCGCACTTCCCCGCTGATCGCGCCGACCCCAACAAGCGACCGGGACCGCCACGGTGGGCAGAGAGCCCACACCAGAAGCAGGCTCGCCGAGGCGTGCACGGATCGGGCCGCACTAATCCGTCCGGCACGTCGGTGAGTTGCGACCGCCTCCGCGGCTGCGGCGAGTACCGCCGGACGAGTTCAGGGACCTCGCGGAGCAGTGCCTCGCCGCCGGCGCATCGGGGACGGCGACTTCCCTTCCCGCCGGTCGCGTTGGGAGATCGCCGCCCGCCGGCGGAAAGTCCGCGGCCGGGCAGACCCCCGACCGCGAGAGAAGCCCGCCCGGTAGCTCCACCGCACCATGGCCGCAAACGCGTTGGGGTTGTTGATCGTGACGTGCAGGTCCGCTGCTCACTGATGGTGGTGATGGTGATCGCGCGCGGCCCGGATGATCGTCGCCGCGAACGCCGGGGAAGCAGCGGGAAACAAAAATAGAGATCCTCGGCTCCACAAGCACTCGTTAAAGCCAGACCCATCGAGAACCCCTTTTACCGATGCCGTGAAACACGTTCTCACAGCGGCCGGCTCACGAGCGCCTCGTTCCTCGATTTCCCTCCCCCAAACGATTCCGAATCGTATCCCATTCAAATTCAATGGGTATGCTCACGCATATTTTCCTACTACATCGGATCGCCCTTGACGCCTGATCCAGCCCCACAACCCAAGCGCGTCAGCGGCCGTCGCAAGCGAGCCCCATGTCCGCCACGGACCGCTCACCCTGGCAAATGGTTGATCCACGCACCTCCACGAGAGTGGAAACGCGACCTCAAACTCCTGATTCCGTGACATTGCGTCAAAGTAGTCGGTATCGCTTTCCCCAAGTGTTCGGTGACCGCTGAACGCATGGCGGCCTGTCCCCCACGACGAGGCCGCTTCGACTTCTCAACCCAGGAGTACAAATGAGCCCTGAGCTCAAGACGAGGTCCTTGTTCGGTCCCCTTCCCCGACGCCGCGGGCTGGCCGGTAGCGCAATGGCATCGCTCGCCCTCGTGATGACGGGGATGGCCGGTCCCGGGGTCGCGGCCGCACAGGCTGACGTTCCGGGGCTGGGCGCCATCGCCGCCGCCAACGACAGGTGCCGTCCGGTGGTTGCCACCGACGGCGCGATGACCATGGTCGACTGGGGGGATTGCGACTACGGCCGTCCTGGGCCTCGGGGGGAGCGGGGTCCGACGGGTCCGACCGGTGCGACTGGTGCGACCGGTGCGACCGGTGCAGATGGTCTTGACGGCGCCACCGGCCCGACCGGCCCGACCGGGGCAGACGGTATCGCCGGTGCCACTGGCGCCACCGGCGCCACCGGCGCGACCGGGGCCACAGGCGCCTCTCTGATCGTGCAGGTCAACGGCACCGCCGACGTCGCTGTCGTCGGCGTCGACCAGCCGGTCACGACACCGGTCTGCCCCGTCGGCCTCTCGCCCATCTCGGGCGGAATCGAGAACGACGAGGAACTGGTGATCGGATCGATCACGGACAGCTTCCCCTCGGGTCAGTCCTGGCAGTTCACCATCACCAGCCTGCTCGCCGGAACGGTCAACACCTACACGTTCTGCACCGACCTCACCCCGTAACCGAGCCTGAGGGCGAACGGGGAGCCGTTCCCCATTGCCCCCGCCCCCCCCCCCCCCCGCCCCCCCCCCCCCGGCCCCCGGGGGGGGGCGGCGGGGGGGGGCGCGGCCCCCCCCCCCCCCCCCCGCGCGGGCCCACACGCGGGG
>NZ_JBHXFA010000190.1:8601-11279 GCF_042724175.1 Streptomyces sp. NPDC127084 | reverse complement strand
GGGCGGGGGGCGCGGCGCGGGCGCCGGATCTGTCGTGCCGGTGGTAACCGGTGTCGGCCGATATCGGGCGGGAACGCGAGCCGGAGCCGCTACTCCGCCGCGCCGTACATCCGGTCGCCCGCGTCACCGAGGCCCGGGACGATGTAGCCGTGCTCATTGAGCCGCTCGTCCACGGAAGCCGTGACGACCGTGACCGGCGTGCCCGCCAGCTCGCGCTCCATGACCTCGACGCCCTCGGGCGCCGCCAGCAGCACGACCGCGGTCACGTCGTCCGCGCCGCGCTTGATCAGCTCCTGGATCGCCGCGACCAGGGTGCCGCCGGTCGCCAGCATCGGGTCGAGCACGTACACCTGGCGGCCGGAGAGGTCCTCGGGCATCCGGGTCGCGTACGTCGACGCCTCCAGGGTCTCCTCGTTGCGGATCATCCCCAGGAAGCCCACCTCGGCGGTCGGCAGCAGCCGCACCATGCCGTCCAGCATGCCGAGCCCGGCCCGCAGGATCGGCACCACCAGGGGACGCGGACGGGACAGCTTGACGCCGGTGGTCCGCGACACCGGGGTCTGGATGTCGATCTGCTCGGTGCGCACGTCCCGGGTGGCCTCGTACGCGAGCAGGGTCACCAGCTCGTCGGCGAGACGCCGGAAGGTCGGGGAGTCGGTGCGCTCGTCGCGCAGGGTGGTGAGCTTGTGCGCCACCAAGGGGTGGTCGACAACATGGATCCGCATGGGCTCAACAGTAACCGGGACCGGACAGCCTCTGGCATCTACGGGCACCTGGGGGGAAGGTGAGACGGACGTACCCTTCCAGCGCTGAGGTGGTGTGGCCGATGCCGGACCGGGAACCGATCGACGGACAGTACGTACAACTCGGGGAAACGCGGGAAAAGCAAGAAAAGCCGGAAAAGCGGGAAATACGGAAGCAGCGGGAACACGGCCGGCCCGGACGGCGCCCCGAGCGATCCGAACCACCCGAGCAGGAGAGCGACGCGGACCGCAGGCGGCGACGCGCCCAGTTCCTGCGTGAGCTGAACGAGGCCAAGGCCCTGCGTGAACGCGTCCAGCCGCGCCGCGCCAGGGCTGCCCGAATGCGCCAGGTCATGCGTATGCGCAGCTTCCGATGGTGACCGCGATGGGTCCCGGGTACACCCCGAGTGGACTCTTTAGCCGACTTTTTGACTGAACGCGTGCACGACGCAAGGCCGGAAGACCTCTCGCCAGGCCGCTGTTTCTGTCACGATTCCGAAGGGCGGGGCGTCAAGCGCACCGCCGGTCGTCACAACTCTGATCAGTGGGAGAGTCACGGTGTACTTCGCCGCACTGCTCGCGCGCACCGAAGACGGGTGGGAAGCGAGCGACACAGAGCTCGACGATGTAGAGACCTTGTCGGATCTGACCGACTTGGCTCACGAAGCCTCGGTGGACGAGGACACGGTGCTCGTCTTCATCGAACAAGAGGACGCGTGGTTCGGCCTCGTCCGGGTGGAGGGAGAGGACGATCCTCGTATCTTCGTCTCGGACGCGTCCGCCGCCGCCCGCTCCTCGTACGGAGAGATCCTCACCAAGGAACTGCTGGGCGGGGAATCGGACGACGATGCCGATGACCTGGACTCGCTGGACCTCGACGGCACAGAGGAAGGCGAGCCCGTGCGGGCTGACGACGAGGAGGACGAGACCTCGGCCTCCGCGGAGTCCGTGCCGCCCGGTCCGGCGGGGGATCGCGAGATCCTCGCCGACCTGGGGATGACGGTGCGGGAGCTGCTCGCCCTCGAGTCCGACGCCCTGGGTGAGATCGCGGACGCGCTGGGCGCCGCCGAGATGCTCGAAACCGTTCGCTAGTGAGCGGTGGCGTACCCGAACCCGTACTACCGGACGCTCCTCTGGCACTGCCGACAGTGCCAGAGCTGCCCGACCCCCTGCCCGGGACCGAACCCGTGCCCGACCCCGTACGCGCGCCGTGGGAGACGTATATGCGTCTCGCCGTGGCGGAGGCGGCCCGCGCCGCACTGGGCGGCGACGTGCCGGTCGGCGCCGTCGTGCTCGGGCCCGGTGGCGCGGTGCTCGCGACCGCCCACAACGAGCGCGAGCTGACCGGTGACCCGACCGCGCACGCGGAAGTCCTCGCCCTGCGCCGGGCCGCGGCGAAGCTCGGCGAGTGGCGGCTGACCGGCTGCACGCTCGTGGTGACCCTGGAACCCTGCACGATGTGCGCGGGCGCGCTGGTGCTGTCCCGGGTGGACCGGGTGGTCTACGGCGCGCGGGACGACAAGGCCGGTGCTGCCGGGTCCGTATGGGACCTGGTACGGGACCGGCGGCTGAACCACCGCCCGGAAGTGATCCTCGGAGTACTCGCGGACGAGTGCTCCGAACAGCTCTCGGCGTTCTTCAGGAGCCCGGGAAGCGCTCCCGGGGCCCTCTGATCGATATCGATTTCAGAGCACGGCCCACCTTGGGCTAAGCTCTCTCCCGGTAGCGTGTCCGAGCGGCCGAAGGAGCTCGCCTCGAAAGCGAGTGTGGCGCAAGTCACCGAGGGTTCAAATCCCTCCGCTACCGCTGAAGACGAAGGGCCCGGTCCCTGGACGCCGGGCCCTGGGGGGGGGGCCCGGGCCCGCCCTCCGGGCCGGGGGGCGGGGGGGGCCCCGGCGGGGAACCCCCCCCCCCGGGCGGGCGCGCCGCGAGCGG
>NZ_JBHXFA010000190.1:0-8591 GCF_042724175.1 Streptomyces sp. NPDC127084 | reverse complement strand
GCGCGGGGCGGCCGCGGCCGCTCCCTCCTCGGGGGGGGGGCCTCCCAGCCGCGGGGTGACCACCCCCCGGCCCCTGGTAGTAGCCCGTGGGGGCGGGCGGGGGGGCGGGGCCCCTTCGTCGTGTCGCCGTGCCGCGCCATCGTGCCGTGTCGCGTGGCGGGCACCGGCGGCTAACGCCGCCTCAGGTGCCGGTCCAGGATCTCCCGGACACGGTCCACGTCCTCGGGGCCCTGTGCCCCCCGCTTGGGCAGCACCCCGACCGAGGAGGCCTGGTCGCCGCCCAGCAAGACGAAGAGACCGGGCGTCTCCAGGTACTCGCGGTGCACCGTCCACTCGAAGGAGAAGGACGCCCGCTCCGCGGTGGTGACGGCGCCGCGCTCGTCGGCCACCGTCCGGCACTCCCCGTACGGCTCCAGGATGCTGAACATCCGGCGGGACATGGTGCGCAGCCCCCACCGGACGGCCCAGCACCCGATCGCCGCGGAGAGCACGGCCGAGATGATCCACACGAGCACCGGGGCCCCTCGCAGCGCCCCGAACACAACCGCGGCCACCGCCGCGAGCACCGGCGCCAGCAGCTGCTGAGCCCGGCCCGCCGGCGTGCGGAAGGCGCGCGCACGGAGCGCCCCCTCGATGTCCGCGAGCGCCGGACGGTACACGAACTCCACCGACACGTCGTGTCCTGCGTACTGACGCGGGGAGCCCCCGCCTATGCCGTCCATGAGCGCGGATCTTAGGCCAGCGGCCGGAACGCGCTGGAAGGGCCCGGCCATCCCAGGTCCGGGCCCTTCCTCACTTCAGTTGCCGTTCGCCCGCCTCTGCGCTTCCGGGGAGGAGAGAGGAGAGGAGGCCGGAGGGAGCGGACTCTCGGGGGGACTGCCCGCTCCCCCCGATGAGAACCGGCCGCCCGGACCCGGGCCGCTCTCGGGGGGAAGCTCGCGGCGCGGGACCCCGCTGTGGGAGTCGGCTCCTTGCCCTCGGGACCCCTGCCGGGCCCGTCGGGTACTTCCATGCTGCGCCCGCCGACGGCCTTACCGGGCCTGGCGAAGGGCCCTGATCTCCGGGACCTTCGTCCATAAGGGCTCTGTGAAGGGCCTCGGTTAGACTCACCCGACTTCGCGATCTCGATCTCGCGACTTCACAGCGGACCGCAGGGGAGACAGGGACCGATGGTGCAAACGAAGAAGATCGCGCTCTACATAGTCGTCGTCTTCGTGCTGTACACGATCATCAACTCTCCCGAGCGCGCCGCTGACCTCGTCCAGATAGGGTTCGAAGGGATTTCGAGCGCCGCTCAAGGTGTCGGCGACTTCATGACGGAACTCGTCAACTAGGTCACGCCCGGAGGAAACGCCCCCATGATCCGCCATCTGGTCCTGTTCAAGCTCAACGAGGGCGTCGACCGCGACGAGCCCCGTGTGGCCGCCGGTGCGCGGGCCTTCCAGGAGCTCGGCGGCCTCATCCCCGAGCTGGAGTTCTGGGAGTGCGCCTGGAACATCACGGACCGGCCCATCGCCTATGACTTCGCGATCAACTCGGCGGTCGTCGACCAGGACGCGCTGAAGCGCTACATCGAGCACCCGGCCCATCAGGCGGCAGCCGGACAGTGGCGCGAGTTCGCCACTTGGGTGATCGCCGACTACGAGTTCTGAGCCGCTGGCGGCACCCCGGCCCAAAGCCCTCCACCGCTGCGGTGGGGGGCTCGCTTTGTGCTGCCGCGCTTCTGCCGTGCTGCTTCCGTACTTCCTCACGCTCCTTTGCGCCCCGTCTCCGCCCCGGGGCCGAACCCCCTATCCAGCGTGCCCCACAACACGGAGTTATGAGGTGCTTGCACACAGTGGACATGTCTTGTGATGCTATGACCGCTTTTGACGGATGAGTTGCCCGAGATCGATCCGCTGTTCGAATGATGAAGGGGTGGCGAGACCGTGTCGGCCAATACTGCGCCTCAAGTGCCGCCCCAGAGCGAGAGCTCCACTGACAGCGCGAGCAGTGCGAGCAGTGCGAGCAGTGCGAGCACCACACAGACCGAGAGCACCGGGAACACAGGGAGCGACGGGAACGGCGGGACCGAGGCCGCCACCAGACCCGGCAAGCCCCAGAGCCGCCGGGGCGCCGACACCAGGGCCCTCACCCAGGTGCTGTTCGCCCAGCTCAAGGATCTGGAGCTGGGCAGCCCCGAGCACTCACGGGTGCGCGCGGCACTGATCGAGGCGAATCTGCCGCTCGTACGCTATGCCGCCGCCCGCTTCCGCAGCCGCAACGAACCCATGGAGGACGTGGTACAGGTCGGCACGATCGGCCTGATCAACGCCATCGACCGGTTCGATCCCGACCGCGGGGTCCAGTTCCCCACGTTCGCCATGCCCACGGTCGTCGGCGAGATCAAACGGTACTTCCGGGACAACGTACGGACCGTCCATGTGCCGCGCCGGCTGCATGAGCTGTGGGTGCAGGTCAACGGCGCCACCGAGGACCTGACGACGGCTCATGGGCGCTCCCCCACGACCGCCGAAATCGCCGAGCGGCTGAAAATCTCCGAAGACGAGGTGCTCGCCTGCATCGAGGCGGGGCGGTCGTACCACGCGACCTCACTGGAGGCGGCCCAGGAGGGCGACGGCCTCCCCGGCCTGCTGGATCGCCTCGGGTACGAGGACCCGGCGCTCGCGGGCGTGGAGCACCGCGACCTCGTACGCCATCTGCTCGTACAACTGCCCGAACGGGAGCAGCGGATCCTCCTGCTGCGCTACTACAGCAATCTGACGCAGTCCCAGATCAGTGCGGAGCTGGGGGTTTCGCAGATGCATGTGTCCCGGCTGCTCGCCCGAAGTTTCGCCCGTTTGAGATCCGCAAACAGGATCGAGGCCTAACCGAAAGGGGTAGAACCCTTTCAGCCCACTTTGAGGGCCACAAAAGCCGCAGACCCCCTTTTTCCTGGCCGGATTTGATGGCGCGTTGTCGACAAGTCACTACAGCGTGTTGCCGACATGTGACATTCTGCGGGAACCGCGTTTGCCGCGGCCCCGCCTCCGGTATTCAGGTGGAGGCTGCGTTCCACCGATGGTCGCGGCCCCACGCGACCGTCCGCGACCTCCAGGGGGTGGCATGTCCGTAGAACAGGGCAGCTCGAAGGTGCTCACCCGCGCGTTGAGCGCTCCCTCGCCCGACGTCCTTCCGGTGCCGGCCCCGGCCGCCCCGGTGGCTTCGGTTGCTCCGCCGGCTCCGGCGCTCTCGGGAGCTCCCGAGTCCCCGGTCGCTCCGGTGGCTTCCGTCGCTCCGGTGGCCGCCGTCACCCCGGCACCCCAGCAGGCTCCCGAACCGCCGCCCGTGGCACCGGGAGCGCTCGACACCCGCACTCTCTCCCGCTCGCTCTTCCTGCGGTTGGCCACGCTGGAGAAGGACAGTCCGGAGCGCGCGTACGTACGTGACACCCTCATCGAGCTCAACCTGCCTCTGGTGCGCTACGCGGCGGCCCGCTTCCGCAGCCGCAACGAGCCGATGGAGGACATCGTCCAGGTAGGTACCATCGGCCTGATCAAGGCCATCGACCGCTTCGACTGCGAACGGGGTGTGGAGTTCCCGACGTTCGCGATGCCCACCGTCGTCGGTGAGATCAAGCGCTTCTTCCGGGACACGAGTTGGTCGGTCCGGGTGCCGCGCCGACTCCAGGAGCTGCGGCTGGCCCTGACGAAGGCGAGCGACGAGCTCTCCCAGAAGCTGGACCGCTCCCCGACCGTGCCCGAGCTCGCGGCGGTGCTCGGCGTCTCGGAGGAGGACGTGGTCGACGGCCTCGCCGTCGGCAACGCCTATACCGCCTCCTCGCTCGACTCCCCGTCTCCCGAGGACGACGGCGGCGAGGGCTCCCTGGCGGACCGCCTGGGCTATGAGGACAGCGCGCTGGAGGGCGTCGAGTACCGCGAGTCCCTCAAGCCCCTGCTGGCCAAACTCCCGCCGCGTGAGCGTCAGATCATCATGCTGCGCTTCTTCGCGAACATGACGCAGTCCCAGATCGGCGAGGAGGTCGGCATCTCGCAGATGCATGTCTCGCGACTGCTGACGCGGACCCTTGCACAGCTGCGCGAGGGCCTCATCAGCGACTGAGTCCCGCGGGCCCGGGTTCCTCTCGCGAGGTTGCCCGGGTCACCGGGGTTCCTCATTGACGACCCGTCAGACACACTGGCGCGATGCGACGACGGCGGCAGGGGCGACAGCAGGGGCGACTGGTCGGATACGGACTCGCGGGGCTGGCGCTCTGCCTCGGTGGAGCGCTCGCCGCCTGCGGAGGCGGCGGACAGGGCAAGGGTTACGCCGCCGTCGGAGTCGCGGGAGCCGGCTCCGACCACGGGCCGCGCGGGCCGGTGCGGCCGTCCGGGAGTGTGGCGCTCGTACCGCTGGACCGGGCGGCACCGTCGCCCGGCGCGGGCGGCAGGAGCGGCACCCCGACCGAAACGGAGGCCCCGGCCCCTTCCGCGAGCCGTAGCGCTCATACGGGACAGGGGGCCGCCGACTCCGGGGCCGATACCGCCGGCTCGCGCCCAGGCAGGCCCAGTGGGGCCGGAACGCCGTCCCGTACGCCTACGATCACGCCCGCGCCCTCCGAACCCGGCGGCTCGGAACCTGGCGGCTCCGCCCCTACTCCCGCGCCATCGCCGGGGCCGGCGGTACTGAGCGTCAGTGCCCCCGAGCGGGCCGGCACGGATCAGCGTTGGTGCGAGAAGGTGACGCTGACGTTCCGGAACAGCGGCGACTCGCCTGCGGACTCGGGCACCGTCACCCTCGGTACACACATCATCGGTGGACTCGGCATCGACTGGGCGACAATCGACTCCGTGCACCCGCTGCCGGTTCCGATCGGGGCGAAGGCCACCAGGACGCGGACATACACCGTCTGCGTGGACGCCTGGCGAGTGCCGCTCGGTATGCACATCGAGACACAGGACGTACGCCTCGACGGTCACGGCCCTGCCTGAGGAAACCGGTCCGGGAAATCCGGTCCGAGGCCCGCCTGCGCGGGATCCCGCCTGAGGAAACCGGTCCTGCTCAGCCCAGGGCGAGCCAGGCCGCGGCGCCGAGGATCACGACGACCGCCAGGACGCCGATGATCAGACCGACCCGCGAACCGGATGACGCGGTGGCCGCGGTACCCGCCGAGCGACCGCCGCCGCCGGGCTGGGCACCCTCGTCGACGAAAGCGCGGAACATCTGCGTACTGCCCGCCGGGTCGTAGTTGCCCTCGGGACCCTGGGGGGCTTGGGGGTTGTGTGCCATGGTCCAGGACCCTAGCGAACCCGGTCGGCCCGCCCAAGCCCAGGCCCACCAGTCGGTCACACCGATCGCGATGATCTTAACGGTCTCGCATTTGCAAATCCTTTGGTGTTCCTTTACCCCTGAAACCTCGCTTTCGTTTGCCTGCGGCAACCAATGGCTTTTATGGTTGCCCTAAGCAACAAGATCTGGAGGGGATGGCAGCCATGGCCGACCGCAGCCAGTACGAGGAGCTGGCACGGCAGATCAGCGCCATCGGCGCCGTGAAGCGCGAGCTCGCCCGTCATCTGCCCGTCGAATGCCCGAGTGGCTCGGCGGCTGTGCTCGCCCTCCTCGGCAGATACGGCGAGATGCGGATGAGCCGGCTCGCCGAACTGCTCGCCGTGAACATGTCGGTCACCAGCCGGCATGTGGCCCTCGTGGCCGACCGCGGCTGGATCGAGCGGGCACCGGATCCGGATGACCGGCGCAGCCGCATACTCCGGCTGACCCCCGAGGGCCAGGGCATGCTCGACGAGCTCAGCCGCCGGACCACGGATCTGTTCGCCCACTCCCTCAGGGACTGGTCCGACGACGACGTCGGACGGCTGAACGTGCTGCTGGCCCGGCTCCGTGACTCCCTCGGGGACTGCCGGAGCGCCTCCCGGCCCGCATGACCCGTACACCACCCGTACGGCACACGGCTGACTGACCGGCACCTGACTGACCACCACCTGACTGACCAGCTGACGGACTGACTGACGCACGCACTCGCTCACTCACGTCACGGACAAGAAAGCCAAGGACGTTCATGGCTACGACCACACCCACCGGTGTACGGGGCGGCCACCACGCCAAGACCGCGACCGAAGCCGGTACCGCGCACGCGGACACCCCCGGAGCCCCGATGACGCACCGGCAGATCATGGAGGCGCTGTCCGGGCTGCTGCTCGGCATGTTCGTCGCGATCCTGTCCTCGACGATCGTCTCCAACGCCCTCCCGCAGATCATCACCGACCTCGACGGCGGCCAGTCCGCCTACACGTGGGTGGTCACGGCCGCACTGCTGTCGATGACCGCGACCACCCCGCTCTGGGGCAAGCTCGCCGACCTCTTCTCCAAGAAGCTGCTGGTGCAGATCGCCCTGGTGATCTACGTGGGCGGCTCGGTCGTGGCCGGGCTGTCCCAGAACACCGGAATGCTGATCGCCTGCCGGGTGGTCCAGGGCATCGGCGTCGGCGGTCTCACCGCTCTCGCCCAGGTCATCATGGCCGCGATGATCGCCCCGCGTGAGCGGGGCCGCTACAGCGGCTACCTCGGGGCGACCTTCGCTGTCGCAACCGTCGGTGGCCCGCTGCTGGGCGGTGTCATCACCGACACCGAGTGGCTCGGCTGGCGCTGGTGCTTCTACGTCGGTGTGCCCTTCGCGCTGATCGCCCTGATCGTGCTGCAGAAGACCCTGAAGCTCCCTGTCGTGAAGCGCGAGGTCAAGGTCGACTGGGCGGGTGCCCTCTTCATCAGCGCCGCCGTCTCGCTGCTGCTGATCTGGGTGACCTTCGCGGGCGACAAGTACGACTGGGTCTCCTGGCAGACCTACGCCATGACCGGCGGCGCCGTGGCACTGGGCGGGATCTTCCTGATCATCGAGGCCAAGGCGAGCGACCCGATCATCCCGCTGCGGCTGTTCCGCAACCGGACCATCACCCTGGCCTCGCTGGCATCGCTCTTCGTCGGTGTGGCGATGTTCGCGGGCACGGTCTTCTTCAGTCAGTACTTCCAGCTGGCCCGGGGCGAGTCGCCGACGATGTCCGGCGTGATGACGATCCCGATGATCGGCGGCCTGTTCATCTCGTCCACGGTCAGCGGCATGGTCATCACCAAGACCGGCCGCTGGAAGGCCTGGCTGGTCAGCGGTGGTGTGCTGGTGACCGGTGGCCTCGGACTGCTGGGCATGATCCGGTACGACACCGACTACTGGCGGATCGCCGTCTTCATGGCCGTCATGGGCCTCGGTCTCGGCATGATGATGCAGAACCTCGTGCTGGCCACCCAGAACCAGGTGGCCCCGCAGGACCTCGGCGCCGCCTCGTCCGTGGTCACCTTCTTCCGCTCGCTGGGCGGTGCGGTCGGTGTCTCGGCACTCGGCGCGGTACTCGCCAACCGGGTCACCCACTATGTGGAGGACGGTTTCGCCGCCCTCGGTCCGCGCGGCGCGGCCCTCGGCCACGGCGGCACCGGTGGCGGAGGCATCCCCGACCTGGACGCCCTCCCGGCGCCGGTGCGCACCATCGTCGAGGACGCGTACGGGCACGGCGTGGCGGATGTCTTCCTGTGGTCCGCTCCCTTCGCGCTGCTGGCCTTCCTGGTGACCTTGTTCATCAAGGAGGTGGCGCTGAAGTCCTCGGCGGTGGCGCCCGACGCCGCGGAGAACGAGGGCGGGAGCGAGAGTGAAGGCGGAGGCGACGGCGAAGGCCCGCTGGACGAACCGGCGGCGGCAGCCGGTGCCGGTGCCCCGGTCGTGATACCGGCTCAGGCAGTGGAACCCCACCCCACCGGCACCGGGATCACCGTGCACGGAATCGTGCGCGGCGGTGACGGCACCCCGCTCAGCGGCGCCGCAGTCACCCTGATCTCGCTGGCCGGGCGGCAGCTCGGCCGCTCGGTGAGCCATCCGGATGGCTCGTACGCGCTCGACGCCCCGGAAGCCGGCACCTACGTGCTGATCACGTCGGCGGACGGCTTCCAGCCGGAAGCCACCACCGCGGTCCTCGGCAGCGAGCCGCTCGCCATCGACATCGCCCTCAGCGGTACGAGCGGACTGACGGGCACCGTCGTCACCGCCGATCGCGCACCGATCGAGGGCGCCATGGTGTTCGTCACCGATGCGCGCGGGGACGTACTCGCCACCGGCACATCGGCGTCCGACGGCGCCTTCGCCTTCGCGGAGCTGGCCCCCGGTCCGGTGACGGTCGCCGTGAACGCGGCCGGATTCCGGCCGCTGGCCCTCCCCGTGGACATCGCCACCCAGGGCGTGACTCGTATCGAGGCGGCCCTCCAGCCCGGTGCCGTGGTCCAGGGCGTGGTCCGCGCCGGTGGCGAACCAGGCGCGCGCGGGCCGCTGGGCGGCGCGCGGGTGACCCTTGTGGATGGCGCCGGGACCGTCGTCGGTGTCACGACGACCGGGGACGACGGGGCATACGCCTTCGCCGACCTGGACGCGGGTGTGTACACGCTGATCGCGACGGGCTACCCGCCGGTGGCCGGTGCCCTCACGGTCACCGCCGAGGGAGTCGACGGCCACGACATCGCGCTCGCCCACCCGGGCGAGTGACCAGACCCCCGTGCGG
>NZ_JBHXFA010000189.1:0-11599 GCF_042724175.1 Streptomyces sp. NPDC127084 | reverse complement strand
CCCTCCAAGAGGGGTGCCGGGGCCCAGTGCTATCCGTTGAGTCGCCAGGACGTACCGGAAGGCGTCAGCGCAGCTCCTCGGGCCGTGTACGGGCGCTGTCGACCTTCTCCGTACGCACCAGCTCGCCCCAGACCACATACCGGTACTCGGAGGTGTACAGAGGCGTGCAGGTCGTCAGGGTGATGTAGCGGCCGGGGGCCGTCTTGCCCGACTCCTTCGGTACCGGCTGGAGCACGTCGACATTGAACTTCGAGGTCTGCTTCAGGTCCTTGAAGACCTTGTAGACGTACCAGGTGTCCCTGGTCTCGAAGACGATCGGATCGCCGGTCCTGATCTTGTGGATGTTGTGGAACTTGGCACCATGGCCGTCGCGGTGTGCGGCCAGGGTGAAGTTGCCCTGCCTGTCGCCGGGTAGCGCCGACTTGATCGGATCGGTGTAGTAGCCCGCGACACCGTCGTTGAGGGTCTCGGGGTCGGTCCCCTTCTTCACCAGTACATCGCCCTCGTCCATGGCGGGGACGTGGAGGAAGCCGATGCCGTCCTTGGTGTCCAGCGCGCCCGGCCCCTGCCCCTGGGGGGCGGCGGCCCAGTTGTGGCGCACCCGGTCGCTCTCCTCGGTGGCCGCGCGGTCGGCGAGGACATTGGTCCACCACAGCGAGTAGACGACGAAGAGCGCGAGCAGCACTCCTGTGGTGATCAGCAGTTCGCCGAAGACACTGATGACGCCGGCGATCCGGCTGCGCGCACGTGCCACTGCACCTGCCCCTGTTTCCTGTCGTCCTGAGAATCCGTTGCGTCACGCCTCAGCTCAGCCGACGAGCGCATCAGGCTTGCCCTTGCTCCGCGGACGTTCCTCGACCATCTTGCCCCACACGATCATTCGGTACGTACTCGTGAATTCGGGCGTGCATGTCGTGAGGGTGATGTACCGGCCGGGACCGGTGAATCCGGAGCCTGCCGGGACCGGAGCGATCACGCTGGTGTTCGAAGGGGAGGTCTGGGGGAGAATGCTCGCCATCTTGTAGGTGTAGTACGTGTCCTGGGTCTCGATGACGATCGGGTCTCCCGGCGCCAGCGTGTTGATGTAGCGGAACGGCTCACCATGCGTGTTGCGGTGGCCGGCGACCGCGAAATTGCCCTGTCTGTCGGACGGCATGGCGGTCTTGAGGGCGCCCTCCGCGTAGTGGCCGACCATGCCCCGGTCCAGCACGGAGAGCTTGTCGATGCCCTCGGCGACCGGGACGACGACATCGAGCTTCGGAATGTGCATGATCGCGAAGCCCTGTCCCGGCTCGAACGCACCTGGCGCACGGCCCTTGGCCCAGTCCTCCTGGATCCTGTCGGCAGCGGCGTTGGCCTGCTGACCGGCGAGGATGTTCGTCCACCACAGCTGATAGGTGACGAACAGCAGCATCAACACACCTACGGTGATGAAGAGTTCACCGAAAGCCCGGCTGGCGATGACCGCGGGGCTGTCCTTCAGGGCGCGGGCTCGCCGACGCGCCTCGACCCTGGTGAGCGGGGCGCCCTCCACGCTCGGTACCGGACGTGAAGGAGGTGACGCCGCGGCGCCGGCCGCCGCCCTGCGCCGCCCTCGCCCCCGCCCCTTCGCCGCACGCCTGCGCTCGGCCCGCCCGCCCGGAACCCGCTGGGGCGTCTCCGGGTCAGGCGCGGTCACCGGCACGCGCTCGGGCACAGGTACCGGTACGGGCTCGGGCGTGTACGGCCGCCGCCCGTACCAGTCCTGCTCGTAGCCCTGGGGGGCCTCCGCGGCCTGCCGACCGTACGCGGTCCAGTCCCACTGCTCCGGAGCCGGGGACTGCCCCGGAATACTCCCGTCCCGAAGCCACGGCGCACCCCCCTCGCCGTTCATGCCAGGGCCTTGCCGCCCACCACCGGCGCGAGCCCTGCCGAGCGGCCGACCGCGCCCGTGTCGCCGCACTGCTCAAGCCAGTTGGCGAGCATCAGGTGCCCGTGTTCCGTGAGAACGGACTCGGGATGGAACTGCACGCCCTCCACCGCCAGTTCACGATGGCGCAGCCCCATGATGATGCCGTCCTCGGTACGTGCTGTGACCTCCAGCTCATCGGGCACCGTCGTGGGTTCGGCCGCGAGCGAGTGGTAGCGCGTCGCCGTGAACGGCGAGGGCAGACCCGCGAACACGCCCTTGCCCTGGTGCAGTACGAGCGAGGTCTTGCCGTGCAGCAGCTCCGGCGCCCGGTCCACGACACCGCCGTAGGCCACCGCCATCGACTGCATCCCGAGGCAGACACCGAAGACCGGCACAGCGGTCGCCGCGCAGTGGCGGACCATGTCGATACAGACACCAGCCTGCTCCGGCGCGCCGGGCCCGGGGGACAGCAGCACCCCGTCGAAACCGTCCTGCGCGTGCGCGGTCGACACCTCGTCGTTGCGTACGACCTCGCACTCGGCGCCCAGCTGGTACAGGTACTGGACGAGGTTGAAGACAAAGCTGTCGTAGTTGTCGACGACGAGAATGCGCGCGCTCACTGGCCGTCCACCGTCACATCGTTGAACGGAAGCAGCGGCTCCGCCCACGGGAACACGTACTGGAACAGCACATAGACGACCGTGAGGACCAGCACGAGCGAGATGAACGCCCGCAACAACGCGTTGCCCGGCAGATGCCGCCAGATCCAGCCGTACATGCTGTGCCCTACCTTTCCTCGTACGGGACCAGACTAAAGGGCGCAAGGGGCCCGTGGGTCAGCTGTGGAAAGCTTCCGGCTTGCCGTCCGTCACAGGCCGGGTGGCGTCGAGGTGCGCCCAGACGACCAGCCGGTGGCTGCTGCCCCACTCGGGCTCGCAGGTGGTCAGGGTCAGATAGCGGCCGGGACCGTCGAAGCCGGACCGCCTCGGGACCGGGTCGATGACCGCGACATCGCTGGGTACGGTGCGATACGGCGCCCGCTTGACGCGATAGGTGAACCAGGTCGTCCCGTCCGTGAGGATCACCGCGTCCCCCGGCTTCAGCCGGGGGACGTCCTTGAACGGGTCCCCGTAGGTGCGGCGGTGGCCGGCCACCGCGAAGTTCCCGGTCTCACCCGGACGTGCGGTCCCCTGATAGTGACCCAGTCCCTTCTTGAGGGTGCCTGCGGAGGTGCCCTCCAGCACCGGCCAGTCCCAGTCCGCCCCGAACCGGGGGATGTACATCACAGCGAAGGGCTTGCCCGATGTGTACGCGCGAACCGGCTCCGGCGGTGCTCCGGAAGGAGCCTGTTCGAGCGGAAGCCGGGTCCATTCCTCCTGGAGCCGGACGATCTCACCGTCCGTGGCGCCGGCCGCCTTCACCCCGGTCCAGAACAGCACATACGCCACGAAGAGCACGATCACCGCGCCGACCGTCAGGCATATCTCGCTGAGGGTCCTGACGATCAGTCGCAGCGGTCGTACCGCTCGCATCGACTGCGCCCCCTCCCCGAGAGCTAGCTCACAGGCTTCGCGTAATGCAGATCCACTGTGCCCGAATAGCCGGGCAGAGTCACCGCGTCGCGCTCGTCCACTTTCCAGCCGAGGCCGTACGCCTGCACATACAGCTGGTAGTTCTGGATCGCGGGCGACGCTGTCAGCGCTCGCTTGAGCCGATCGGGGTCGCCTACAGCGGTGATCTTGTACGGAGGTGAGTAGACGCGGCCCTGGAGGATCAGGGTGTTGCCGACACACCGCACGGCGCTGGTGGAGATCAGCCGCTGGTCCATGACCTGGATGCCCTCGGCCCCGCCCTGCCACAGCGCGTTCACCACGGCCTGGAGGTCCTGTTGGTGGATGACCAGGTCGTTGGCCTGGGGTTCCGGGTAACCGGGGGCTGCGTGGGCGTTCGGAGGAGCATCATTGAGGGTGACGGTGAGGGCCTGTCCGCGGAGCTTCTCGGTCCCGGCGTCCTTCTCCAGGCCCTGGAGCCGCTCGTCCTCGGCCTTGGTGGAGCCGTCGTCGCGGCGGGCCAGCGCGTCCACGTCACCGCGGACGGCGGCGGTGGACCGGTCCAGCTCGGCGTTCTGCTCGCTGCGCCGCTGGATCAGGTCCGAGAGCTTCAGCAGCGAGGCGTCGGTGCGGAGGTTGGTGCCCTTGGCGGTGTTGAAGCTGGTGACGAAGATCAGACCGGCCAGCGCGAAAACGGCAGCCGTCAGCAACCGGACCGGTCGCGGCACGAAACGGCGGACCGGCCCTCGGGGAGTGTCGGCGGAATTGCTCAACGTACCCTTACTCCTACGGTGACCGCGGAAGCACTACGCTAACGGACGCCCGGGGGAGCCTGTGATACCCCTCGCTCCCGCCCCGGCGCCAGCCACATTTCCCCTGCGCGGTCACGCAGCGCATCGACAGGAGAGTCCCTCGTGCCGAAGTCACGTATCCGCAAGAAGGCCGACTTCACGCCGCCGCCGGCGGCGAGGCAGGCAACGACCATCAAGCTGACGAACCGCAGCTGGGTGGCGCCGGTGATGCTGGCGCTGTTCCTGATCGGGCTCGCCTGGATCGTTGTCTTCTACGTCACCGACGGCCGGCTCCCCCTCGACTCCTTCGGAAACTGGAACATCGTGGTCGGCTTCGGCTTCATCGCCGGTGGCTTCGCGGTCTCGACGCAGTGGAAGTAGCGGCGTAACCGAACGCGGGCGTCGCAGGCAGTCGCGGACGGATACAGCGGCATCGGGTCGGAGCCATCCGGGCGATGTCAAGCTCTGGCCCACACTTATCCACAGCGTTGTCCACAGCAGTGGGAAAGGTCAGACGATCTGTGGATAACTCTCATCCACGGTGACACCGGTTGACGCCGATGTGACTGCGGCGACCGCGCCGACGATCTTCCCTCTCGAGCGCGTGCCCCTTGGCCCTCCTGGGAAAAACCAGATCAGGGACAAGGGGCACAGCTGTTCCCGACGAGATGCACAAGATCTGCCACTCGCTGTGGACAACCATGTGGGAAACACTCGTTCAGGTGAGCGACAGAGTCCTCAGGACCACGGTGAAGGCAATCGCCAGCAGCACCAGCGCACAGGTCCCGAACTGCACCAGGGACCTGTGCCGGGGCGGGGCGTGCACCAGGCCGAAGGCGATCACCGCACCCGCGACCAGACCACCGATATGAGCCTGCCAGGAGATACCGCCCCAGGTGAAGGTGAACAGCAGGTTCAGCGCCAGCAGCGCGAGCACCGGACGCAGGTCGTAGTTCATCCGGCGCATCAGCACGATGGTGGCGCCGAGCAGACCGAAGATGGCACCGGACGCGCCGAGCGCGCCCTCGTTCGGCGGTGCCAGCAGATAGGCGAGTGCGCTGCCGGCAAGCCCTGAGAGCATGTACAGCGCGAGATAGCGCACCCTGCCGAGTGCCGCCTCCAGGGGCCCGCCGAGCCACCACAGGCCCAGCATGTTGAAGGCGATATGCCAGATCTGCTGGTGCAGGAACATCGAGGTCACCAGGCGGTACCACTCGCCGTCGGCGACACCGACCACCTGCCCGAGCTGCCGGCTGCGGGCCAGGCCGACGAGATCGAGCCGGTCGACCAGGACCGGGTCGGCCAGTACGGCGATGAAGACCGCGACGTTGATACCCAGCAGGATCTTGGTGACAAGGCGGGGATCGCCCGCGGCGATGGGACTGCCCGCGATCGTCCGCGGCCGGCCGGCGGTCGCCGAGTGCCCCGTACCGGACCCACCGCGCACACACTGGGGGCACTGGAAGCCGACCGAGGCGCTGACCATGCACTCCGGGCAGATCGGCCGCTCACAGCGCGTACAGGTGATGCCCGTCTCCCGGCCCGGGTGGCGGTAGCAGTTCGGCAGCCCCTGAGCCGCCTGGTGCTGGTCCGGGCTTCCTGGCGCCTGGTCCATGAGGAGGTCCCCTCTTCCGGCCCTCGGTCCTCCGGGGCCTGCGTAACGCGTCGCGCCCCGCTCGTCCTACGACGAGCGGGGCGGAAAGGTTCCCGTACGGGATCCCGCGGCCGGGTTCAGCCCTCGCGGGTCTCGACCACGACGGACTCGATCACGACGTCGTTGACCGGGCGGTCGGTGCGCGGGTTGGTCTGGGCGGTGGCGATGGCGTCCACGACCTTCTTGCTCGCGTCGTCGGCGACCTCACCGAAGATGGTGTGCTTGCGGGTCAGCCAGGCGGTGGGCGCCACGGTGATGAAGAACTGGGAGCCGTTGGTGCCCGGGCCCGCGTTGGCCATGGCCAGCAGGTACGGCTTGTCGAACGCCAGGTCGGGGTGGAACTCGTCGGCGAACTCGTAGCCGGGGCCGCCCGTGCCGTTGCCCAGCGGGTCACCGCCCTGGATCATGAAGCCACTGATCACCCGGTGGAACACCGTGCCGTCGTACAGCCGGTCCGTGGACTTCTTGCCGGTCGCCGGGTTCGTCCACTCGCGCTGGCCGGTGGCGAGTTCGGTGAAGTTCTTGACCGTCTTCGGCGCGTGGTTCGGCAGGAGCCGCACGTTGATGTCGCCGTGGTTGGTCTTCAGGGTGGCGTAAAGCTGCTCGGCCACGATGTGCCTTCCTTGAGTCTTCTCTGACGTCAACCGATCCTCGCACGGAAGTGCCGTCGGTATGGAAACAGTGACCCGGATGCCTGTCCCGCATGCCGAGCGGGCGCCTGGCGGGCATGATTTCGAAAAGGGTGGAAAGGCGAACTGTGCCCCGCCAGGGGCGACAGACCTCTCAAACGCCTTCGACCCGCCGCGACCGCCACCGAGGAGGAGGATCCCGTGACCCGCATGGACAGCGTGCGTGCCGCGACCGATACGGCCAAGGAGAGCGTGCTGCACGCCGCGGAAGTGGTGGCGCCCTACGCCGAAACCGCGAAGGACCAGGCCGCGCAGTACGCGCACGAGGCTCGCGTCTATCTCGCGCCCAGGGTCTCCCGTGCCGCCCACCAGGCCGGTAAGCAGTGCCGTACCCAGTACAGGGCGCATGTGGCCCCGCATGTGCCGCCGAAGGTCGACATCGCCGCTCACCGGGCCGCCGTCATGACCCGGAGTGCCGCGCGTCAGACGGCGGACTACACGAAGCCGCGCCTTGAACACGCCATCGCGGTGGCCCAGCCCGTGGGGCAGGAGGCCGCCGCCCGATCCACAGCCGCCCTGGCCGCGCTGCGCGGTCAGGTCTCGGCGAAGGAAGTCCGGAAGCTGGTGCGGAAGCACGAGCGGCGGGCGAAGACGGGCCGTGCGGCCAAGGGCGCCGCTCTGCTCACCGTCGTAGCCCTGGGGCTCTTCGCCGCCTGGCGGTGGTGGGACAAGCAAGCCAACCCCGACTGGCTGGTCGAGCCGCCGGCTCCCACCGAGGTCTCGGCGGACTCCGGAGCATCCTTCACCGCTCGGACGGTGCTGGATCCGGAAGTCGAGGCCAAGCAGGCCGACGAAGCCGGAGAGGCGGGGCCCGGCACAGACGGTGAGGACCGTCGCTGAGGCTTGACCCATGGGGCGCCGGGGACGCGGAGTGCTTCCCGGCGCCTCACCTCATGCCGGCGCGTTGGTGAGCGCGGCACCGGTGAGCGGCGAGTACCCCTGAAGCAGGAGGGACAGCCCGGACAACCCGTACGGCTCCGGGGCCAGATGACGTACCGACGGCGTGGTCCCGTGGGCCTCTGCCCCGATCCGCTGCTTGATCGTCGGCGGCAGCGACCGGTTCCACGACCCGCTGTGCCCGGCGGTTCGCTGCCTCGGCACGCGCCCCGCGTCAGCGGCGGTCTGCGCCGGTGACGCTGTCTGTCTCCCCGTATGCGACTGCGGGCAGGGTGCGGCCGGGCGCCCTTCCGTCTCGGTCGGCTCCATGGGCAACGGCGACGCCGGACGCTTACGGGCGGCGGATGCGGTGCCGCCCAGTCCGAGGGAGGCGAACAGCGCGGCGAACAGGCAGATGAGGGCGGTCCACAGAGGTGCGACCTTGACGGCGGCGGCCATGACCCCTCGCTTTCGAGGTAGGGCGTTTTACATACCTTCCTCATGATGTGTACGCATCTCGAAAAGTCGGGGACCTACGCCACGAGTCGAGCGATCTTCAGATGAACACCACTCGTATGGTCTACACCGCCCCACAACCGCCCCCGCCCACGGCCACGTCCGGCCGCCCTTCGCAGGCCCGGGATCCCTTGCCCCCGTTGGCGAGTACGCCCCTACCGCCGAGGTACGGAGCACGCAACCCGGGACGACGGAGGGGCGCTGGTCCGAACGTGGCGGCACCCGGTTCGCGCCTCATACAGCCACGTGGCCGGCGCACCGGCCGAGCCTTGTTCGTGTGGGCGCGCGGGCGGGCTGACGCGTCAGTACAGAAGATCGAGACAAAGAGACCCCTCCGACCTGCTTTTCGCAGGGCAGAGGGGTCTCGTCGCGTGGAGCCTAGGGGAGTCGAACCCCTGACATCTGCCATGCAAAGACAGCGCTCTACCAACTGAGCTAAGGCCCCGGAACAGGGAACAGAGTACCGGGTCACCCCCCTGATCCTGCAAAAGGATTGGGACTCCCGGTATCCGACCACTCTCCGTAGGATGCTCGTCAGGTTCGCGGCAGCGAAGCCGACGCATGGGGAAGCGATGGGGAGACGCATATGGACGCAGCACAGCAGGACACGACCGCGAGAGCGAGAGAGCTCCAGCGCAGCTGGTACGGAGAGCCTCTGGGGGCGCTCTTCCGGCGGCTGATCGACGATCTGGGGCTGAACCAGGCGCGTCTCGCGGCGGTGCTCGGGCTGTCGGCTCCGATGCTCTCCCAGCTGATGAGCGGGCAGCGGGCCAAGATCGGCAATCCCGCGGTGGTCCAGCGCGTCCAGGCACTCCAGGAGCTGGCCGGACAGGTGGCCGACGGCAGTATCAGCGCCGCCGAGGCCACGGCCCGGATGGACGAGATCAAGAAGTCGCAGGGCGGGTCCGTCCTCACCGGCACCGGGCAGACCACCAACAGCTCCGGCGCGCCCACCGTACGCCGGGTGGTCCGCGAGATCCAGTCGCTGCTGCGGTCGGTGGCGGCGGCCGGCGACATCATCGACGCGGCGGACACACTCGCGACGACGCACCCGGAACTGGCAGAGTTCCTCAAGGTGTACGGCGCGGGGCGCACCGCCGACGCGGTCGCACACTACGAGTCGCACCAGAGCTGAGTACGAGGGTCCGGGGGCGCCGAAGCCCCTGGGCTGAACACAGCACACCCAGAACAGGGAACCGGGGGCAGGCGCAGCGCGATGGGTGAGGTCTTCGCTGGTCGGTACGAGCTGATCGACCCGATCGGCCGGGGTGGGGTCGGCGCGGTCTGGCGCGCCTGGGACCAGCGGCGGCGGCGCTATGTGGCCGCCAAGGTCCTCCAGCAGAGCGACGCTCACACACTGCTGCGCTTCGTCCGCGAGCAGGCGCTGCGCATCGACCACCCCCACGTCCTCGCCCCGGCAAGCTGGGCCGCGGACGACGACAAGGTGCTGTTCACCATGGACCTGGTGAGCGGCGGTTCGCTGGCACATCTGATCGGCGACTACGGCCCGCTGCCGCCGCGCTTCGTATGCACCCTGCTCGACCAGCTGCTGTCCGGGCTCGCGGCGGTACACGCCGAGGGCGTCGTACATCGTGACATCAAGCCGGCCAACATCATTCTGGAGGCCACCGGCACCGGACGCCCGCACCTGCGGCTCTCCGACTTCGGTATCGCCATGCGCAAGGGCGAGCCACGGCTGACCGAGACGAGCTATTTCGTGGGGACGCCCGGCTACCTCGCACCCGAGCAGATGCTCGGCGCCGAACCCGACTTCCCCGCCGACCTGTTCGCGGTCGGCCTTGTCGCCCTCTACCTCCTCCACGGGCAGAAGCCCGACTCCCGCGCCCTGGTCGAACACTTCGCCGCCCACGGCACTCCGGGCGCGCCCCAGGGAATTCCCGAGCCGCTGTGGCAGGTGCTCGCCGGTCTGATCCAGCCTGATCCGCAGGCGCGGTTCCGTACGGCCACGGGTGCGCGCAAGGCACTGGCCTCCGCTGTGGAGCTGCTTCCCGAGCCGGGCGCCGACGAGGAGCCGGTGGAGGTCTTCGACCAGATAGGGCCGCTGCCACCGGGGTTCGGCCCCGGTGGTCCCGGGCAGCCCGAAGCACCCGCGGCGGCACCGGCGGGACACGAAGCACAGCGAGCACACGAAGGGCACGGCGGCTCAGGGCGGCCCCCGGCCGCGACTCCGACCGTCCCTCCGGTTCCCTCCGAGGCCCCGACCCCGACTCCGGCCCCGGCGCCGACCCCGGCAGTCGACCCGTCGTACACCGGATACCCGGCCGCCCCTGCCGCGTGGCAGCCGAACGGGCACGGCCCGCATACACCGCCGCCCATGCCCTCGCCCTCCGAGACGGGCTCCTTCCACCTCGCGCCGCCGTCCCAGCCGCCGACGCCACCGACGGCACAGCACGCGTCGGCGGCCTACGGGCAGGCCCCCACCCGCCCCTACACCGCCGAATCGCCGCGGCCGCCCCAGCCGCCCGCCCCGCACAAGCGTCCGGGACCGCCCTCGAAGGTGGCGGTCCCGGTGCTGCTGGTGGCGCTGGCCTGCTTCGCGGTGGGCATCTGGGCGCTCACCCAGATGTGACAGCCCTCGCTGTCGTGCCGCTGTCCACCCCTCAGTACGCCCTGTCCGGACGGCTCCTGCGCGCCAGGACCATCCAGCCGCCGAGGCCGAGCAGCAGCACGGTCCCGGTGCCGAGCCCGGCCGCCGCGACCAGCTTCATCACGTCGCTCTTCGCGGCCCCGGGCCCGCTGAGCCCGTCGGCCACCGCGTCCCGGTCGTCGTCCGTGACGGCGAAGATCCCGGGCTGCCCCTCGTAGCCCGGGCCCTGCTTCGCCTTGCCGGTCACGTTCACCCGCAGCGTCAGCGGCAGGGCCTGGTCGCCGTACTCCTCCACGAGTTCCGGGCTGAGGGTGGCTGATATGTAGTACCAGCCGGCGAAGCGCATGCCGCTGGTGGCGTCGGCGCTCTCGAAGCGGTTCTCGTAGGCGACCGGGGGCAGTGGTTCAAGAACCATCGACGCGGGCCCGCCGCTGTACTCGCCCGACTTCTGGAGGACGAGCCCGCGGGCGGGGTTGTGCAGTGCGACCACCAGGGCGTGGCCGACGTACTCGGTGCTCGCCGTGCTGGAACCCAGGTCGGCGTCGACGAAGAGCTGCTGGCCCCAGTCCACCGGCACCCGGAACACCCGGGTCTGACCGGGCTTGATGTCGTCACGCCACTCGCCCTGGCCGATGCTCATGGCGTCGTTGAAGCCGGTGCCACCCGCCCGCCGCTGCGGACCGCCCGCGGGCGGCATGGGGGATGCGGACGGCCAGTCCTCGGGAGCCTCGGTGGGACCGGCGGCCTTGAGTGAGGGCTCGGCGTCGTAGCGGAGTTCCAGCTCCCAGTCGTCCGGTGTGGACGTCACCTTCGTGACCCGTTCGACAAGCACGTAGTAGACGCCGCGCTCCTGACAGGTGGAGCTGTCAGGCCGAATCGTCCGGCTGGCGTACGCGGCGACCGGGCGGGTGAAGGCGGCGGACTCGAAGTACGCGTTCTGCCAACTGCACCGGGAGTCCGAACCGCTCCGGAGGGTCACCGTGATGCCGTCGCCGTACTCGACCTTGCCGCCCGCCTTGGGTAC
>NZ_JBHXFA010000188.1:0-11632 GCF_042724175.1 Streptomyces sp. NPDC127084 | reverse complement strand
CCTCATGGCCCACCTTCGACGCCGCTACCCGTGACGGAGCGTCACCGGCGCACGGTGGCACACCCCCGCTTCACGAAAATCTTGCCAGGGCCGTGTACGTGCTCAGCCACGTACGAATGAACGTGCCCAGTTCCTGACATGGTGAGGGTCGCTGCTGGGCAGCCTGCTGCTGGCCTGTTCGGAGTGGCCGTGGTCGGTTCACCGTGGTCTTGGACCGGCAGCAGGCTGCCGGCCTTCGGCGCGCGGTGATTCTCCACGGAGGCGGTTGCCGCACGCAGGAGTTCGGGGCTGTCCCGGAACCTACTACGGCGCACCGCCCTCGAGAGCGCACACGCACGGGGCGGTCGCGGCCCTCGACGGCACAGGTGGCTTCGTCCCTGTCGATGCCCCCAGAGAACGTTCCGAGCCGGAAGGAGGCACCCTGATGGCTTGGTGCCCATTCGCGCAGAAGTTGGAGCTCCAGCCAGAGAGCGACCAACAGCCCGCCATCCGTCCAACACAGTTCATCCTGCACAGCGTCGCGGCGCCGTGGACAGCCCAACGGATCTACGAATACTGGCAGTCCACCAATCTTGAGTCCCATTTCGGGCTGGGCTACGAGGGCGACCTCGGCCAGTACATCGGCACCGAGACCCGCGCCGACGCCAACTACGGCGCCAACTTGCGGCCGGACGGCACCGGTGCCGTGTCGATCGAGACCGCGAGCAACCTGCAGCACACCGACCCGTGGACCGCCGCCCAGGTCGAAGTGCTGATCAGGCTGGGGGTATGGCTGCACCAGCGGCATGACATCCCCCTTCGCGTCTGCCGCACAGACAGCGATCCCGGCTACGGCTACCACCGACTGCATGCCGCCTGGTCGTCCGGAGGCACAGCCTGCCCTGGAGACGCCCGCGTCAAGCAGTTCCGGGAGGTCGTGTTCCCAGGGATCGTCGCCCGCGCCACCAGCACTCCGCCCCCCGAGGAGGCAGACATGACCCCCGATGAGTCCCGCATGCTCCGCGCGATCCACGACCAGCGGCGTGTCGCGCCGTGGACCTACAAGGGCACCGACGAGCCCCTCGACACCTACGCCTACCTGCGCGGCACCAGCGCTGACGTGAAGGCCCTCGCGTCGAAGGTCGCCCAACTGCAGTTCCCACAGCTCACTGACGCCCAGATCGCCGCGATCGCCGACAAGGTCGCCGCATCCCCGACCCTCGCCGAGAAGATCGCCGAGCTCGTCGCCGACAAGCTCGCCGCGCGTCTCGCCGACTGACCAGCAGAGAGAGACACACCGACACGAACGGCGTCACCCACATCACCAAGACCGCCGCAACCTACGGCAAGGACCTCGCCGTACGAGTCGTCTGGACATTCCTCATCGCCGCATGCGGCGTCGCCCTCGCGGCCGGCCCCGGCGACATGTTCAGCGCCTCATTCTGGGAGACCGTCGGCGCCGCAGGCATAGCCGCCGTCGGCTCCCTCCTCAAGGGCCTCTTCGCCCGCGTCGTCGGTGACAAGAACAGCGCCTCCACCGCCTCAGGCGTCTAGTGCTGTGGCCGGGAAGGTTCCGGGTCGCCGGTGCTGGTCAAACCCGGGTCCGTAGCCTGGCCGGATGCCCGATGACATCCTCGCCCTGTGGCCCCTCGCGCCCGCCTCCGAGACTGACTGGCTTGCTGGGCTTGCCCAGGACGGAACGGCACTACTCCGGGTGGAGGACGCGCCGCTTCAGTTCTTGGTCTACCTCGTCGCGGTTCTGGCCGGTCTGCTCGGCCCACGCGGTGATAGCGGCCTGCACCTTCTCTGCGGCGTCGAGCCAAGGCCGCCAGGCCTCTGCGGAGTGCCCACCAGCGATCGCCTGCTCCTGCGCGGCAACAGCCTCGCGCTGTAGCTGGATGAGCTCGTCACTCAGTTCTATCGCCACGCTGCGAGTCTATGCCGCGAACTCCTGCTCCCCGCTGGCCGGCTCCGCCTGTTCGCCGCGGCTCACTCGGCGAGGAGCCGGTGGAAGCGCTCCCGGTCCAGCGGCACGTTCGCACCGGCCGGCCACAGGCGCCGGATTTCCGCATTCACCTCAGCCGTAGACCGCCCCGCCCTGGCTCCATTGCTCGCGTGGGGGAGTGGGAGACGACTGGGAGATGATCATGGGGATCTGGCTCGATCGAGCTCTAAAAAGCTCTGGAAAAATCCACTCGCCGCGTGCCTCCTTCTAGCTGAACGCAGCCCTTTGTGGAGGCTGTCAGCCGCCGGACTCACCGGCGTGGGGGCTCAGGACACCTGCTCCCACCAGCACGAACAGCAGGATCCCGAGGATGATCCGGTAGATCACGAACGGCATGAAGCTCTTGGTGGTGATGAACTTCATGAACCACGCGATCACGGCGTAGCCCACCGCGAAGGCGACGATCGTCGCGAAGATCGTCGGCCCCCAGGAGACATGGCCCTCGCCCGCGTCCTTCAGCTCGAAGAGGCCGGACGCCAGTACAGCGGGGATGGCGAGCAGGAACGAGTAGCGCGCCGCGGCCTCACGCGTGTAGCCCATCAGCAGACCTCCGCTGATGGTCGCCCCGGAGCGGGAGACTCCGGGGATCAGGGCCATCGCCTGGCAGAGGCCGTAGATCAGACCGTCCTTGACGGACAGTTCCTGGAGGGTCTTGCGGTGCCGGGGGGCGCGGTGCTTGCCGCCCTCCTCGTCCCGGGCGGCGAGACGGTCGGCGATACCGAGCACGATGCCCATGACGATCAGTGTGGTCGCGATCAGGCGGAGGTCACGGAACGGGCCCTCGATCTGGTCCTTGAGGGTGATGCCGAGTACCCCGATCGGGATCGAGCCGATGATGACAAGCCAGCCCATCTGCGCGTCGTGGTCACTGCGCATGGCCTTGTCCGTCAGCGAGCGGAACCACGCGGACACGATTCGTGCGATGTCCTTGCGGAAGTAGATCAGCACGGCCGTCTCGGTGCCGATCTGCGTGATCGCGGTGAAGGCCGCACCAGGGTCATGCCACCCGGCGAACGCCGCCGTCAGGCGAAGGTGCGCGCTGGAGGAGATGGGCAGGAACTCCGTCAGCCCCTGGACGAGCCCGAGGATGAATGATTCGAACCACGACATGAAAGCTAAGCCGTCCAAGTGCTGTCAGGGGCGGAACGTACGGGGTGGTGCGGGCCGCGATCATGCGTCCTCGCGTGGCAGCGTAGCGCCCAGCGGATTCGGCCGAACGGGCGGGCTCCCGCCGGGTGATCCGCGGCACAGGGAGAAATCGGGCGCGAGGGGCGGTCGCCGCCGTCTGCCCGAGGCCTGCTCGGGTCGCCGCCCGGGCGCCGGTCGGGCGCTTCGTCAGGCGTTGTCGCCGACCGGCCCTGAGACCGTCCAGCCCGGTGCTTCGACCTGTGCGCTCAGGCTGTCCGGCGTTGCCGCACCGCCGCAGCCGGCGCACACCACTGCGGGCCTGAGCTCCTCGCCGCACTCGTGTACGAGCACGGTCGGCGGGTGCTCCGAGAGATGTCTGTCGCCCCAGGCCATCAGGGTGAGCAGAACGGACTGGAGCTCGAGCCCGGCGTCCGTGGGCACGTATTCATAGCGCCGGGGCCGCTCGCTGTACGGGACCTTCTCCAGCACCCCTGCCTCCACGAGCCGGCGCAGCCGCGCGGTCAGGACGTCGCGGGGCGCTCCTGTGTTGCGGGCGATCCGGTCGAAGCGGCGAACGCCGAGGAAGACCTCGCGCAGCACGAGCAGCGCGTACTTCTCACCCACGACGGCGAGGGTGGCGGCGATGGAGCAGGGGCGCGGGGTCGTCATGGGGACAGCTTAGGAAGGGATGGGTTGGAAATTCCAACTCACGGGTCTACTGTTGGGTAGCGAGAGGGTTCGGATTCCAAACCGAAGGGGTCCGCAGCCATCCCGTAGCGCCGTACCCAGAGCGAGGAGGCCCCCATGCGTGATGCCGTCATCGTCGAAGCAGTCAGGACCCCGGTCGGCAAAGGCAAGCCGAACGGCGCGCTCGCCGGGATCCATCCGGTGGAACTGCTCTCCCACGCCCTTCGTACGCTCGTGGAGCGCGGCGGAATCGACCCGGGACTGATCGACGACGTGATCGGCGGCACCGTCGACCAGGTGGGCGAGCAGGCGATGAACACCACTCGGTACGCCTGGCTCGGTGCCGGTCTCCCCGAGTCGGTCCCCGCCACCACGGTGGACCGCCAGTGCGGATCGTCCCAGCAGGCCGTCCACTTCGCCGCGCAGGGTGTGATGGCAGGTGCGTACGACGCCGTCGTGGCCTGCGGGGTCGAGTCCATGAGCCGCGTGCCGATGTGGTCCAACGTGCCCCCGGGCGCCGACCCCTTCGGCCCCGGAGTGTCCGAGCGCTACGCCGAAGGGCTGGTGCCGCAGGGGATCAGCGCGGAACTGATCGCGGCCAAGTGGTCGATTGGACGCGAGGCGATGGACGCATACGCCGTGTCATCGCATCAGCGCGCAGCCCAGGCCTGGGCAGACGGCCTCTTCGACGCCGAGGTGGCCCCGATCGGCGGGTTGACCATGGACGAGAGCGTACGACCCGGCACGACGCCCGAAGTGCTCGCCGGGCTGCGGCCCTCGTTCGAGAACCCCGCCTTCGCCGAGCGCTTCCCGCAGATCGAGTGGTCCGTCACTGCCGGCAACAGCAGCCCGGTCAACGACGGGGCGTCCGCCGTGCTCATCACCTCAGCCGAGCTGGCCGAGCGCCTCGGCCTGCGTCCGCTCGCGCGGCTGCACAGCTTCGCCGTCACGGGCTCCGATCCGCTGCTGATGCTCACCGGAGTGCTCCCGGCCACCGAGAAGGTCCTGAAGCGGGCCGGGCTGCGCCTCGATGACATCGACCTCTTCGAGGTGAACGAGGCGTTCGCGAGCGTTGTACTCGCCTGGCTCCAGGAGACCGGGGCCGACCCCGCGAAGCTCAACGTCAACGGCGGGGCCCTCGCGATCGGTCACCCGCTCGGCGCCAGCGGTACCCGCCTGATGACGACCCTGGTCCACGCGATGCGCGCCCGAGGAGCCCGCTACGGCCTCCAGACCATGTGCGAGGCCGGCGGGCTCGCCAACGCGACGATCCTCGAAGCCCTGTAGACCCGGTCCGGCCCGGGGCGGAGCAGACCTCCGCCCCGGCCTTCAGGACTTGCCGAGCCGGTGGCGCTTGCGCCACGCCACGGCCGCCCCGGCCAGCGCCGACACCACGATGAAGCCCGAGGCCGCGAGGAAGACCGGCGAGTCGGGAGAGGCCGCGGTGCTGCCCGCGATCACATACGCGGCGGTGTTCGGCAGCGTGCCGAGGGCCGTGGCGAGCAGGAAGGGGACGTAAGCCGTCCGGGAGACGGCGGCGCAGTAGTTGACGGCGGCGAAGGGAAAGCCAGGAAACAACCGCAGTGCCAGTACGGTGCGGAACCCGTGGCGGCTGAGCTGGCCGTCCGCGGCCGTCAGCCAGCGCCCGCGCACCATCGGGCGCAGGGCCCCCTGCCCGAGCAGCCGCCCCAGGGTGAACGAGATACCGGCCCCGATGACCGTGCCCGCTATCGCCGCCGCCAGCCCTGCCGGGGCGCCGAAAAGCGCCCCCGAGGCCAGATTCAGCAGTGGACGCGGCACCAGGGCGGCCGTGCACAGTCCGTAGCAGAAACCGAAGAGGACCACCGCCGCGCCGCCGCTGAGCTGCGGCGGCCAGCCAGTGGCCAGCAGCCGCTGCGGCTCGTAGACCAGCACGGCACAGACCGCGGACAGCAGCAGCAGAGCCAGGAGCGCCAGACGCGCCCAAGGCGACAGAAGTGCCCGGCCACAGCGCAGAGCGAGGCCGTCATGCGGTCCGGATACGGGGTCGAGCATCCGGGGAGACTATCCGACGAATCCGTCCGATCGCCGTAATCTGTGCCGCATGACGCACCCGGCCACACCCGACAGCCCCCTCGCGGACACCGTGCTGGACCGGCTCACCAACGTCTACGGAGCCGCGGCCGATCCCGTGCGGGCAGCCGAGGCCGCCGCGTACATGAAGCATGTCGCCCCGTTCCTCGGGCTGCGCACTCCGGAGCGGCGCGCGCTGTCCCGTTCCGTACTGAAGGGCACGGCACGCCCTGACGAGGCCGACTGCACCGCGGTCGCGCTGCGCTGCTGGGAACTGCCCGAGCGCGAGTACCACTACTTCGCCGTGGACTACCTGCGCCGCTGGGTCGGGCGGTGCTCATCGCACTTCCTGCCTGTCGTGCGGCATCTCCTGGTGACTGTCCCGTGGTGGGACACCGTCGACACCCTCGCGGCACATGTCGTCGGCCCCCTTGCCGCCGCCGACCCCGCACTCGTGTCCGTGATGGACGAGTGGATCGAGGACGACAACCTCTGGATCGCCCGCACCGCACTGCTGCACCAACTGCGCTACAAGGGGGCTACGGACACCGAGCGCCTCTTCCGCTACTGCCTGCGCCAGTCGGACCACACCGACTTCTTCATCCGCAAGGCGATCGGCTGGAGTCTGCGCGAGTACGCCAAGACCGACCCGGACGCGGTACGCGACTTCGTGGACGGTGCCCGGGACCGGCTCGCTCCGCTCTCCGTGCGGGAAGCGCTCAAGAACATCTGACGCCGGACCGTGCCGGAGGTCCGGGTGTCCTGTTACGACTCACCGCGCCGAGGCTGCGAACGGAGCCACGAACAGGACCGCGGTGTCTGACCCGTCAACGAGTGCCGTGCCTGGTAAGGCCGCCGGACTCCTCACCGTCCCCGTCGCGACCGTCGAGTGCGGTGACGGATACCGACTCGTCAACTCGGCATGCGATCGGACGATTCCCCCTCGCGAGCGCCACTCCCGGGCCTCGCCGCCGCAGCAGCGCACGAACCGTGCCGCTCGCTGAGGGGGAGCCGGCGACCGGAAGGGCTCCCGGAGGCGGTCGAGGCAACGCGCCCTGCCCGAAAACCAGTCGACGTGGACCCGTCGTCCACCGATCATGGAGGCATGTTCCGGTACGCCTTCACCCCAGCGCCGTCCGCAGTCGCGGGCGCGCCGAAGGCTGCCGCCTTCCTGGCCGCTGTCGCGGTCGATGGCCCCCCCCCCCCCGGGGGCCGGGGCGCGGGGGGGGGCGTATCGCCCCGCGGGAGCCCCCCCCCCCCCGGGGGGGCCCCCCCGGGGGGCCGGCGGGGGGGGGGGGGGGGGGGGGGGCGCGCCCCCCCCCCCCGCGGCCCGGGGGGCGGGGGGCGCGCAATCCCCCCCGCCAGCCCCCGCCGCCCGGTTGCCGGCCCCACGAAGCTGACCCTCTCCGGATCGTCCGGCGGACCCCGCAGGGGGAGGGTCGGTCCGTCCAAGGGGTCCCCCTCCGCAGGCAGTCCACGCGGAGCACCACGCGAAGAGTTCCGGGAAGGAACCGCGACAGCCATGCCCAAGACGGCATTCGTGCGCACCAAGCCACACCTCAACATCGGCACCATGGGCCACGTCGACCACGGCAAGACCACTCTCACCGCGGCCATCACCAAAGTGCTCAGCGAGCGCGGCGGCGACGGAACCAGCACCGCCGGAACCGTCGGCGCCACGGCGTACGTTCCCTTCGACCGGATCGACCGCGCCCCGGAGGAGGCCGCCCGCGGCATCACCATCAACATCGCGCATGTCGAGTACGAGACCGACACCCGGCACTACGCCCACGTCGACATGCCCGGACACGCCGACTACGTCAAGAACATGGTCACCGGCGCCGCGCAACTCGACGGAGCCATCCTGGTGGTCTCCGCGCTCGACGGGATCATGCCGCAGACCGCCGAGCACGTCCTGCTCGCCCGTCAGGTCGGGGTCGACCACATCGTGGTCGCCCTCAACAAGGCGGACGCCGCAGACCCCGAGCTCGCCGAGCTGGTCGAGCTCGAGGTCCGCGAGCTGCTCACCGCACACGGGTACGGCGGCGACTCGGTGCCGGTCGTCAGGGTCTCCGGGTTGCGGGCCCTGGAGGGGGACCCGCGCTGGACGGCGGCCATCGAGGCGCTGCTGGACGCGGTCGACACCTATGTGCCCATGCCGGAGCGTTACACGGACGCGCCGTTCCTGCTGCCGGTGGAGAACGTCCTCACCATCACCGGCCGGGGAACGGTTGTCACGGGAGCCATCGAGCGCGGCACCGTACGGGTCGGCGACCAGGTGCAGGTGCTCGGAGCGGAGGTCAGCACCGTGGTCACCGGCCTGGAGACCTTCGGCAAGACCATGGAGTCGGCGGAGGCGGGTGACAATGTCGCCCTGCTGCTGCGCGGGGTGCCGCGCGACGCCGTGCGCCGCGGGCATGTCGTCGCTGAGCCCGGAAGCGTCGTCCCCTGCCGCCGCTTCACGGCGCGGGTGTATGTGCTGTCCACTCGCGAGGGCGGGCGCAGGACCCCGGTCGGCACCGGGTACCGGCCGCAGTTCTACATCCGTACGGCGGATGTCGTCGGGGACGTCGACCTCGGTGAGGCCGCGGTCGCACGCCCCGGTGACACGGTCGCGATGACCGTGGAGCTCGGACGTGACATGCCGCTGGAGCCCGGCCTCGGCTTCGCGATCCGTGAAGGGGGGCGCACGGTCGGCGCGGGGACGGTGACCGCGTTGCTCTGACCGGTCAGACACACGAAGGGTCCGCCACCCGCCACACGCGGGGGGCGGACCCGGCCGCCAGGCGCCACACTGCTGCCATGGTGGCGGACAGGGACGACGCAGCGGAGCAGGCACCGGCAGCGCAGCAGGTGCCCGGACCCGAGCAGGCATCGAACGAGCACCGCACGGCTCTCGTACTGGGCGGCGGCGGACTCGCCGGTATCGGCTGGGAGATCGGCATTCTCAGCGGACTCGCCCGGGAGGGTGTCGATCCGACCGACGCGGATCTGATCGTCGGCACATCCGCGGGCTCGGTCGTCGGCGCCCAACTCGGCTCCGAACGGCTCACCCTGCCCGAGTTGTACGCCCGCCAGCTCGCCGACCCCGACGGAGAGGTGCCCGCGGGCATGGGGGCCGCCGTCCTGGCCCGCTACCTCTGGGGTGTGCTGTGGTCGCGTGACCCCGAGGCCTACGGCGCCCGGATGGGGCGGCTCGCGCTCTCCGCCCGTACCGAACCGGAAGAGGTGCGCCGAGCGGTGTTCCACGAACGGCTCCTCACTCATGAGTGGCCGCGTGCCCGGCGTCTGGTCGTCACCGCGGTAGACGCCGTCAGCGGTGAGTTCCGCGCGTTCGATCGCGAGAGCGGAGTGGAGCTGATCGACGCGGTCGGCGCGAGCTGCGCGGTGCCGGGCGTGTGGCCACCTGTCACCATCGGTGGACGGCGATTCATCGACGGCGGAGTCCGTTCCTCCACCAACGCCGATCTGGCGCTCGGATACGGAACCGTCGTGATCGTCGCCCCTATCGGGGTCGGCGGTGGCCCGGTGCTGTCCGCCCGCACCCTGGCCGCCCGGCTTGCCGCCTCGGGCGCCCGGGTCAGCCTCATCACCCCGGACCGCGCCGCCCGCAGGGCGTTCGGCCGCAACGTCCTCGACCCTGCCCGCCGCGCACCGGCAGCACGCGCCGGGCTTGCGCAGGCCAAGGCGCATGTGGACGCGGTAGGGGCGATCTGGCCGTCCTGCGCGAAGACCACGCACGACGGACTCTCCGGAGCCGAGACCTCCGGCGGCGCCAAGCCGCCCAGCGCCGGTCCCTCCAGTGCCGAGCCGCCCGGCAGCACGCGGTCGCGCACCAGGCCCTGAGCCCGGCGCGGTCGCCCGAACGCAGTAGTCAGGGCGCACAATGAGCGGGTGAATGAGGCTCTCCCCGTCATCCGACCCGTGGACCAAGGCATCGCCAAGCTCATGCCCGATGTCGACCGCGAACGGGCCTGGCTGCTTACCGTGGACGGGGCGCCCCAGTCCTACGTCGACCTGGACGACCCGACGCACATCGAGTTCGAGTACGCCCGGCGTCTTGCCCATGCCGTGGACAGCGCGGCGGAAGAGGGCGCGCCGCTCGATGTGCTGCACCTCGGCGGTGGGGCGATGACCCTGCCCCGCTATCTCGCTGCCACCAGGCCTGGGTCCCGCCAGGTCGTGGTCGAGGCGGACCGGGGACTGCTCGCGCTCGTGGCCGAACACCTGCCGCTGCCCGGGAACGCGGGCATCACGGCGCACGCCGCCGACGGCCGCCGGTTTCTGGAGCGGGCACCGGCCGGCAGTGCGGATGTCCTGATCGCCGATGTGTTCGGCGGCTCACGGGTACCCGCCCACCTCACCTCACGCGAATACGCGAGCGCCGCGCGGCGCGTACTGCGCCCAGCCGGCCTCTACGCCGCCAATCTCGCCGACGGCGCGCCCTTCGCCTTCCTCCGCGCCCAACTGGCGAACTTCGCCCTGGAATTCGACGAACTGGCGCTCATCGCCGAGCCTGCGGTGCTGCGTGGCCGTAGGTTCGGCAACGCCGTTCTGCTCGCCTCGCACCGCCCGCTCGACCTCGCCGCGCTCGCCCGCCGCGCAGCGTCCGACGCCTTCCCCGCCCGGGTCCAGCACGGGCCGGCGCTGCGTCGGTTCATCGGGGACGCCCAGCCGGTGCGCGACGAGGACGCCGTCGCCTCACCCGAGCCGCCCGACGGAGCCTTCGGTATCGGCTGAAGGAGCGGCGGGCGCCGACGCCACCGGTGGGACCAGGGGCGCCGGCGGCGCGGGTTTCGACCTGGTGTCCGGCGATTTGGCTCGTACGCCTGGTGTGCCGTACATCGAGCACCGGCACCAGCGCCGTGACCATGGGCTCGGCCGGCGCCACCGACGCCGTGGTTCCGGTCGGCGTGGGCGGGGGGACGTACGGCGCCGGGAGGCGGGTGCGAGAGGTGCCACTCGGGGACCATCGCCCCCTGCGGCCGTCCCTGCCGCGTAAATGGCGCAAGCCCCCACGAGGCGTTCCGCGACCGGAATCCGCTGGATCGCCGTGATTCCGCCTTAGCGTGTTCATCCCGCCCCGTGTGTGCCCTGAGAGGGATGGCCAAGTTGTCTACTGGTCGGTAACATCCGTCTCCATGAGCAACGAGCAGATGTCCGCCGGTGAGATTCTCCTGGCTACGGTTCCCATGGCCGCGACCCTCAACCTGGAGTTCCTGGAGAGCTCCGCCGAGCGCGCCGTCGTCCGGATGCCGGACCAGGCCGCCTACCACAACCACGTGGGCGGGCCGCACGCCGGAGCGATGTTCACCCTCGCGGAGTCCGCGAGCGGCGCCGTCGTGATCGCCGCCTTCGGCGAGCTTCTCAACCGTGCCGTGCCGCTCGCCGTCAGCGCGGAAATCCACTACAAGAAGCTGGCCATGGGTGTCGTCACGGCGACCGCCACGCTGGGCCGCCCGGCCGCCGAGGTCATCGCCGAACTGGACGCGGGCAAGCGGCCCGAGTTCCCCGTCGAGATCGCGATCACCCGTGAGGACGGTGCCGTCACGGGCGAGATGACCGTCCTGTGGACGCTGCGCCCCCAAAGCTGATCCACCCCGCGACCGAGAGCCGCAGCGCCGGCCGCGTCGTCCCCGCGCCGGACCGCGGGGTGGTGGCGTCCGCCGCCTGTGTGCCCGGCCGGAGGCACCGCCAGCCGGAGCCACGGAGCCACGGGGCCGCTCGGAGCCGGACAAACGGTGACCAGGTAGGCTGCCCGGCGTGCGCCAAGAGGTGCAC
>NZ_JBHXFA010000187.1:0-11866 GCF_042724175.1 Streptomyces sp. NPDC127084 | reverse complement strand
AAGAGACTTTGTCAGGGCAGGCCCGGGGTACCTTGGCCGCGAGGCGCTCACCATCACTCCTTAGGCGGTGCTCAGGCATGCTGATGAACCAGTTCGACGCGTCGCTCTTCTTCTTCCTCGACATGGCGATGCTGCTGCTCGCCGTGGTCGCGCTGGGCATCGCCGCGTTCGCGCGTGAGGACGCCTACCGGGCCGCTGACAAGCAGAGCAAGATGTTCTGGCTGATCCTGCTGGGTGTCACAGTCGCGGTGGACCTTCTGCTCCCGATGCTGTTCTTGCAGCTCGCGGGGTTGATCGCGTCGATCGTCTTCATGGTCGACGTACGGCCCGCGCTCCGGCAGGTCTCGGGCGGTGGCCGTGGCGGTCGGCGCGGCGGTTCCAGCAGCGACGGGCCGTACGGCCCCTACAACGGCGGGCGCTGAGCAGCGGAGGCCAGCGGCCCAGCGCACAGGGCCTGGTTCCGGGGCCCCCGGGGTCCTCGCGGGTCGCTGGCGGCTCCACGCGCCCGCCCGGTGCGCGGCCGGCAGTCCGACGCGCCCGGCCCACCGGCCCGGCGCGTCAGGTCCCGGGGACAGACACCTACGAGCGCGCCCGGTCCCGGTCCAGCAGCAGTACGGCCAGGTCGTCCGTCAGGTCCCCGCCGTTCAGCTCCCGCACCTCGGCCACCGTGGCGTCCAGCAGCCCTTCACCGCGCAGTCCTGCGGCCAGCCCGCGGTTCACCATCTCGACCATGCCCTCCTGCCCCAGGCGCTCGCCGCCAGGGGACGTCCGGCCCTCGATGAGGCCGTCCGTGTACATCATCAGACTCCAGGCACCGCCGAGCTCGACCTGGCGGCGCGGCCAGCGGGCGTTCGGCAGCAGACCGAGTGCCGGGCCGCCGTTCTCGTACGGCAGCAGCCGGGCGGCCTCGCCCTGGCGGGCGATCAGCGGAGCGGGATGACCGGCCAGGCACAGGCCGGCCCGGCGTCCGTCCGGCGCGATGTCGACCGTGCAGAGAGTCGCGAAGATCTCGTCGCTCTCCCGCTCGTGCTCCAGCACCTGCTGGAGGGTGGACAGCAGCTCGTCGCCGCACAGTCCCGCGAAGATCAGCGCTCGCCAGGCGATCCGGAGCTCCACCCCGAGCGCCGCCTCGTCCGGGCCGTGACCGCAGACATCACCGATCATCGCGTGCACTGTGCCGTCCGCCGTACGGACCGTGTCGTAGAAGTCGCCGCCGAGCAGCGCCCTGGACCGGCCGGGCCGGTAGCGGGCGGCGAACCGCAGGTCGGAGCCCTGGAGCAGGGGAGTGGGCAGCAGTCCGCGCTCCAGCCGGGCGTTCTCCTGCGCCCGCAGCCGCGACTCGGCCAGCTTCACCTGCGCCGTGTCGGCGCGTTTGCGCTCGACGGCGTACCGGATCGCGCGGCTCAGCAGCCGTCCGTCCAGCTCGTCGCGGAGCAGGAAGTCCTGGGCCCCGACCCGGACCGCCTCGGCCGCGCGCTCGGCGTCCGCCTCCGCGGTCAGCGCCAGTACGGCGTGCCGCGGGGCGAGGCGCAGCACGTGGCGCAGTACCGCGAGCTCGTCCGGGGGGTTCCCGGAGTCGGCTGAGTTCCCACTCGGGACCCGGCAGGGAAGCGCGAGGTCGACGAGGATGCAGTGCACGTCGTCGGTGAGCAGCCGCTCGGCCTCGGTGAGATTGCGTGCGGTGCGGATACGGACCCGGGTCCCAGCGGTGCCCAGCAGCTCCGGAACGGTGAAGGTGCCCGCCGGGTCGTCCTCGATGACGAGGAGGGTGACGTAGCCGCCACCCTGCGTCTCGGTGGCCGGGTTCGCGGTGACGTCCGTGCCGGTGCCGTTCGCGACGGCGCGGTCCGTGACGGCGGCGAGCGGTGCGGCGACGGGTGAGCCGGTCCGCTGGCGCGGAACGGGTACGGGCATCGAATCGGTTTCCTTCCCTCCCCCCGGCGCGGCAGACCGACAAACGACGACCTGCCAGACGGGGACCATAGCGGTAGGGAACGGTGCAACGGAATGCCGTTCTATGAAGACCCATCGGCATATGCCGCGTATCGGGGCGTAGTTGCCTCAATAGTGATGACGAACGTCACCCCTTTGCGGTGAGCCGGGTCACGTCAAGGCGCGTGAGCCCGCTCACGCGCGGTGCGGCGGTGCCGATTTGGGGGCAGCCGTCACTATTTGTCCGGACGGACAACGCCGAGGATCTTCATCGAACCCGCGCCCGCGATGGTCACGTTCCGCCCCGGCCGCGGGGCGTGCACGATCGCCCCGTCGCCCAGATACATCCCGACATGGCTGGCGTCGCTGTGGTAGATGATCAGGTCCCCGGGGCGCATGTTCCTGATGTCGACGCGCGGCAGCAGTCGCCACTGCTCCTGCGAGGTGCGCGGGATGGTCCGTCCGGCCGCCGTCCAGGCCTGCGAGGTCAGCCCCGAGCAGTCGTACGAGTCCGGGCCCTCGTCTCCCCAGCCGTACGGCTTGCCGATCTGCGCGGTGGCGAAGGCGATGGCCGCGCGGCCCTTCGCGCTCGCCTTGCCCTTCGCCGCCTTGAGGACCCCGGACGCCAGCCAGCTCGACTGCGCCTGGTAGGCCGCCTGCTGTTCGAGCTTCAGCAGTCGTTCCCGCTCCGCCTTCTCCAGCTGCGCCTCGATCTTCTCGGCGGCGGCGATCTGGTCGTTGATCTCCTTCCTGGCCTTCTCCTGCTTGACCCGGTTGGCTTCCAGTTTGGTCCACTGGGCGCTGGCTTCCTGGGAGTACGCCTCCAGGTCGTCCTGGGTCCGGGACAGTTCGGCCATGAGGTCCCTGGTGGCCTTCTGGCCCTGCCGGAAGCGGCCGATGCCGTCGAGGAACAGCTGCGGGTCGTCGGTGAGCACCAACTGGGCCTCGGGCGGCAGTCCGCCGCCCCGGTACTGGGCGCGGGCGGTGGCGCCTGCGCGGGCCTTGAGGTCGGCGATGCGGTCCTGGCCCTTGACGATCGCCTGGGCCAGCCTCACGATCTCGGCCGACTGCTTCTTGGTCTGCTCCTCGGCGAGGTTGTACGCGTCGGTGGCGGACGTGGCTCTGGCGTAGAGACCCTCAAGCTCCAGGCGGATCGTTTCGAGGGACTTCTTGGGGGGGTTGGGAGGCGTCCCCGGTTCGGGAGCGGAAGGAGCCGAGAGCGCGGAAGGCGCGGCGGCACTGGCGGTCGGGGCGGCGAAGGCCGTGCCTGGTACGGCCAGCAACGTCACGGCGCAGACCACGGTAATCGCGGCTGCGGCACAGCGGCGTCGGTTCACAGGCTCCCCCTCCGGACAACAGCATCACGTCACGCATGGCGCACGGCACGTACTTCGAAACGTGATTGACCGTCAGTAACTTAGCTTCAACGACGCGATGGTGCCATGCCCTGTGGAAAACCGACAGGGGCGCCGACCGGGCCCGTTCACACAGTCCGCCAGTCAGTAAGTCAGTCCGTCAGTCCGTCGTTCCGTCAGTAGTCCGTCCATCCGTCACAGACGAATCAACGCGCCATCACGTTCCCTCGCCACCGGTGTGGCGGGCCGCTCAGCGGGAACTGGGAGCCAGCGCGTTCCAGTCCACCGTCACTTCGCCCTGCCGCCACCGCCGCAGCCCGTCGGTCCCCGTACCGGTCAGCGGCCAATCCGCCGCCAGGTCCCCCACCGTCCTGATCCAGCGCTGCCGCGCCCCCAGCGAGGCGTACGGGGCCGCCGCCGCCCACGCCCGGTCGAAGTCGCGCAGAAACGAGTGCACCGGTTCACCCGGCACATTGCGGTGGATCAGCGCCTTGGGCAGCCGCTCGGCCAGGTCGGACGGCCGGTCCAGCGACCCCAGCCGGGTCGCGAAGGTCACTGTCCGGGGACCATCGGGGCCCAGTGCCACCCACACATGCCTCCGGCCGATCTCGTCGCAGGTGCCCTCCACCAGCAGCCCGCCGGGCGCGAGACGGGCGCACAGGCGGCGCCAGACGGCGGCGACCTCGTCCTCGTCGTACTGCCGGAGCACGTTCGCCGCCCGGATCAGCAGCGGGCGCTGCGGCAGCGGTACCTCGAAACCGCCGTGCATGAAGCGCAGGCCCTCGCGCTCGTAGGGGCGGGCGGCCTCGACCCTCGCGGGTTCGATCTCGATACCGACGACCTCGGTACGCGGCTCGGCGGTACGCAGCCTTCGCATCAGCTCGAGGGCGGTCCAGGGGGCCGCCCCGTATCCGAGGTCCACCGCGACGGGCGTCTCGGTCGAACGCCGCAGGGCCGGGCCGTGCATCGCCGCGATCCAGCGGTCCATGCGGCGCAACCGGTTCGGATTGGTCGTGCCACGGGTCACCGCGCCCACGGGTCGGGTCGAGGGCGGGGTGGGGCGCGGCGGCATGGGAATGAGGGTAACCAGACCGGCGGTAACGCCGGAAACCGCGCGGCAGAACCAGCGGCGGACCAAGAGTGGCCCGTGTGACACGCCCGGCGCGCTTGGTAATGATTAGGCAAAGTGAATCCGCGAAGGGAAATGAAGGAGGGAGCCGCCGCTGTTGAGGGGCGTGCAAGGCGGCACCGGCCCTGCCGGGCCTGCCCGACGGCAGCTCCGGCGCTGGCCCCTCGGTCCGGTGTCAGCCCCAGCCCAGCCCCAGCCCACCGAGCCCGAGCCCACGCCCCGGAGAGGACGAGAGGACCGTTCACGTGAGCCAGTACGTGTCCCGGCTCGCCGGCGCCCTGGCGGCGCCCCAAAGGCGGCGGTTCAGCGGCCTCACCGGCCAGCACCGCGGCAGACCGCGCCGGATAGCCATGCTGAGTGTGCACACCTCCCCGCTGCACCAGCCGGGCACGGGGGACGCGGGCGGAATGAACGTGTACATCGTGGAGCTCGCCAAACGGCTCGCCGCGATCAACATCGAGGTGGAGATCTTCACCCGGGCCACCGAGGGCGGCCTCGCCCCCCTGGTCGAACTCGCGCCCGGTGTGCTCGTACGGCATGTGGACGCCGGGCCCTACGAGGGGCTGGCCAAGGAGGACCTCCCGGCACAGCTGTGCGCCTTCACCCATGGTGTGATGCGGGCCTGGGCAGGCCACCGCCCGGGGCACTACGACCTGGTCCACTCCCACTACTGGCTGTCCGGCCATGTCGGCTGGCTCGCCGCCGAGCGCTGGGGCGTCCCCCTGGTGCACGCCATGCACACCATGGCCAAGGTCAAGAACGCCGCGCTCGCCGTGGGCGACAACCCCGAGCCGCCGGCCCGGGTCATCGGCGAGACCCAGATCGTGGCTGCCGCCGACCGCCTGATCGCCAACACGGCGGAAGAGGCCGGCGAGCTGGTCCGCCACTACGAGGCGGACCCCGCCAAGGTCGCTGTCGTGCATCCGGGTGTGAACCTCGACCGCTTCCGTGTCGCGGACGGCCGCCGCGCGGCCCGGGCCAGACTCGGGCTTCCGCAGGATGCCCTGATCCCGCTGTTCGCCGGTCGCATACAGCCGCTGAAGGCCCCCGACGTGCTGCTGCACGCCGTCGCGCTGCTGCTGGACCAAGACCCCACACTGCGCCGACGCATGGTCGTACCCGTGGTCGGCGGCCCCAGCGGCAGTGGCCTCGCGAAGCCGGAGGGCCTCCAGAAGCTGGCGGCCACGCTCGGTATCGCCGATGTCGTACGGTTCTGCCCGCCCGTCGCCCAGGGGGAGCTGGCGGACTGGTTCCGGGCCGCGTCCGTTCTGGTCATGCCCTCGTACAACGAGTCCTTCGGCCTGGTGGCCATCGAGGCCCAGGCGACCGGCACCCCGGTCGTCGCGGCGGCCGTCGGGGGTCTGCCCGTGGCCGTACGCGACGGGCAGACCGGTTTCCTCGTCGCCGGCCACGACCCGTCCGACTACGCGCGCGAGCTGCGCCGCTTCGCCGACGACCCGGAGCTCACCGGCCGGATGGGCGCCGCGGCGGCTCGGCACGCCCGCGGCTTCGGCTGGGACACGGCCGCGGCGGCGACCGCCGATGTGTACGGCGCCGCGATGCGGGAGCGCGCGACGCGGGAACGCCGCCGTCACGTACGCTCCCACCATGGCTGACGTCGAGGAGATCTCCCGGATTGTCGAGGCGTATCTGAAGGACGCCGAACTCCAGTGGGAGAGCCCCGCGTCCGGCACGTACGTCGTCACACTCCCGGGCACCCGCAAGCTGTCCACGACCTGCTCGCTCCGGGTCGGCCGGCACTCCCTGTCCCTCAACGCCTTCGTCGTCCGCCACCCGGACGAGAACGAGGCCGGCGTCCACCGCTGGCTGCTCGAACGCAACCTCAAGCTGTACGGCGTGGGTTACGCGGTCGACCAACTCGGCGACGTCTATCTGACGGGGCGGCTGCCGCTCGCCGTCGTCACGCCCGATGAGCTGGACCGGCTGATGGGAACGGTGCTGGAGGCGGCCGACGGCGACTTCAACACCCTGCTGGAGCTGGGTTTCGCGACCGCGATCCGCAAGGAGTACGCCTGGCGGGTGGCGCGTGGAGAGTCCACGCGCAATCTGGAGGCGTTCACACGGCTGACCCAGCCCCAGGCCCAGTCTCAGCGCCCGGAGGACGCCTCTTAGCCCGCCCCGCCGAAGGCGCGCACCGTGCGCACCAGGCGGGTGATGCCGTAGCCGAGCAGCCAGGGCGGCACCGTGGCGGCTCCGACTGTCTCGTCGTGAGGGTCCGCCCGGTCGCGGGGGTCCTAGGCGATGGCCTCTTCGGGCTTCCCGGGCGACGCCGCGACGACGGTAACGCCGGAATCCGGCACCTCTGCGGGCAGTCCGCGCATCAGCAGCCAGTAGCCCAGCGCCGCCACCGTGCCGAGCACGGCGCACGAGCCCCAGAGCCAGTCGGTGCCGAAGCCGTCGATCACGAATCCCGCCATCAGCGGGGCGACGAGCGCGGCAAGGGACCAGGACAGGGCGTAGACACCTTGGTATCGGCCACGGCCGTGGACCGGGGACAGCCGGGACACCAGCCCCATCTGCGTCGGCGAGTTGACCATCTCGGCCAGCGTCCAGATGCAGACGGTCACTATGTAGACGGCGATCGAACCGGCGAACGCCGTGAGCCCGAAGCCGTATCCCGCCAGCAGCGCGGAGGCCGCCAGCAGCCGCCGTGGGTCGCGGTGCTCGATAAAGCGTGTCAGCGGGATCTGGAGGAGCACGATCAGCAGGCCGTTGGCGGCGATGACGGTCCCGTAGTCGGCCGGCGACCATCCGCTCCTGCCCATGCTCACCGGCAGGCTCACCGACCCCTGCATGAAGAGCAGGGCGATGAGGAAGGACAGCCCGGCGACACCCATGAACCGGCCGTCCCGCAGCACGGTCCCGAGCCCGACGGCGGGCTCCGGCCGCTCGTCCTCTCCGCTGGCGACTCTGCCGTCACCTCTGGTGCCGCCGCGCTCCGGCCTGGACTCGGGCAGCTTCGTGTAGACCAGTGCCGCGCAGACGAGAGTAAGCGCCGCCTCGCCCAGGAACCCCGCGAGGTAGCTGTACTCGGCGACGAACCCGGCGGCGACCGCGGAGAGCGCGAAGCCCATGTTGATCGCCCAGTAGTTCAGCGAGAAGGCCCGCACCCGGTCCTCGGGCCTGACGACGTCCGCGATCATCGCCTGCACCGCCGGCCGGGACGCGTTCATGGACATCCCGACCATAAAGGCGGCGACGGCGATCGCGACCGGGCCCGACGCGAAGCCCAGCAACGCTGTGGACAGCGCGGTCGACAACTGGGCGATCAGCAGCGTGGGCCGCCGACCCAGCCGGTCGGTCATCACTCCGGCGCCCAGCGACGCCACCACGCCGCCGAGGCCCTCGAGTGCGAGGACGAGCCCGGCGTACGAGGCGGAGTAACCGCGTCCCAGGGTGAGGTAGATGACCAGGAACGTCGCGACGAAGTTGCCGAGCCGGTTGACCAGGGTGTTGATCCACAACCACCAGAACTCCCGGGGCAGGCCCGAGACGCTCTCCTTCAGGGCGCGCCGGAGTGCGGCTGCGGACATGATCGTTCCCCCCGGACTGTGACACGTGGTAAGTGGCGTAAGGCCGAACGGCAACTTACCTGTCCCGTGTCCGGTGAGCTACTCAATTGACGCCGGACGTCAATCGTCGGCGGTCAGGGCCGTCGATTAGGCTCGGGGCCATGGCCGACGCGACGTACAAGCTGATCCTCCTCCGCCACGGCGAGAGCGAATGGAACGCGAAGAACCTGTTCACCGGGTGGGTGGACGTGAACCTCACCGAGAAGGGCGAGAAGGAGGCAGTCCGCGGCGGTGAGCTGCTCAAGGACGCCGGCCTGCTCCCCGACGTACTCCACACCTCGCTCCAGAAGCGCGCCATCCGCACCGCGCAGCTCGCGCTGGAGGCTGCCGACCGCCACTGGATCCCGGTGCACCGCTCCTGGCGTCTGAACGAGCGCCACTACGGCGCCCTCCAGGGCAAGGACAAGGCCCAGACGCTCGCCGAGTTCGGCGAGGAGCAGTTCATGCTGTGGCGCCGCTCCTACGACACCCCGCCCCCGCCGCTCGCCGACGACAACGAGTACTCGCAGGCCGCCGACCCCCGCTACGCCTCCATCCCACCGGAGCTGCGCCCGCGCACCGAGTGCCTGAAGGACGTCGTCGTCCGCATGCTCCCGTACTGGTACGACGGCATCGTGCCGGACCTGCTCGCCGGCCGCACCGTCCTGGTCGCAGCCCACGGCAACAGCCTGCGCGCGCTGGTCAAGCACCTGGACGGCGTCTCGGACGCCGATATCGCGGGCCTCAACATCCCCACCGGCATCCCGCTCGCCTACGAGCTCGACGCCGACTTCAAGCCGGTCAACCCCGGCGGCACGTACCTGGATCCGGAAGCCGCGGCGGCGGCCATCGAGGCGGTCAAGAACCAGGGCAAGAAGAAGTAGCTTTCGAGATCATGCCCCTGATCTGCGCTTTCGGTGCGGATCGGGGGCATTTTCACGGTGTCGTACCTCCCTGGGACCTCAGCCCGTGTGATCTTGCGGGCGGAGAGCCTGCGCGTACACCTTCAGCGTCAGCCCCGGATCGGAGTGCCCGAGGTGCTCCGCGAGGGCGCGCGCGCCCCGCGGCGCGTGGCTGCGGGGCGCCTTGAGGGATTCAGTCGACCTTCTCTCCGTCGTGCGTACCGCCCTTGCAGAGGTTGCCCTCCTCATTGATCGCGGGCGTTCCGCCGCCCTGCCTGCACTCACTAGGGGTGACGTCGGCTGGGGCAGCCTGTGCGGTGGCGGCGCCTGTGAGGCCGAGTCCGGCGAGGGCTGCCGTGGCGATGACGGCGGCGAAGATTCGGCGAATGCGCATGTGGTTTCCCTTTCACGGATTGTCCCGGTTCGGGTGCTGGTCGGTTTGATCTCCGGGGTCGGTGACGCGACCCGTCGGACAGGCTCTGGAACAGGCCGAATTCACAGGTGCTGGTCGGCGATTCGCGGACCTGTCCGCGCAGTCGGCCAGGGGCGCGCCGAAAGCAGTTCGAGTCCAAAGCCGCTGCCACGACCGCGAGTCACGCATCCTCGGCGCACCCGGTGATGCCCCGCAGCACACCCGGGGGAAGTCAAGCGATCAGGTGATCCTGACCGAGCTCCCGTCGGGGAGCACGCACGAAGAGCCGGCGTATGGTTGGTGCTTCACCGTTCCGCCCTGAGCTGTGCATTCTTCGGCCGTGATGGTCGGGGCCGCCGTTGCTTGGGCGGCGGCGCCAAAGGCCGTCATGCCAGCGAGAGTCGCTGTGGCGAAAGCGAGACCGATCAGTCGTCGTATACGCATGGGCCACTCCTCTCCGGTGCCCCCGGTCCGGTCCCTCTGAAGACGGCCGGTTCCTGAAGCCAGGGGCGCCCTACTACCCAGCATGGGCACTGGCTGACAGGCCCGCGAGTCCTGGCAGAGGTGGAGCGCGCCCCAGGTCGCGACGTGCTCCACCGCAAGGCCCGCCGCCGCGGCCGCGTTGACGGGTGCTGCCCCCGCACTGACGGCAGCCGGCGGATCCCCACAGCTCCGCACTGGCCACCCCTGCTGAGGGCCGCACCTCCCAGCTCCGGCCTTCAGCACGTCCACCACCTCACGGGCCGGGCTGACCGGTCAGCTCCCCGCCCCGGTGTCCCCACCGGCACCGCCACGCCGGCGGGTGGAGCGCAGGAGCCAGAAGACCCCGCCGAGCAGGGCGAGGGCTGCTGCCGCCGTCGCGAGGTGGGACAGTCCGAGAACATCGTCGTCGGCGAGGTGCGACGGGACGGCTCCGGCCTCACCGGGGCCGCTGGGGAAGGTGATGCGGGCCTTGTAGCGCTGCTCCAGCAGGCCGCTCTTCAAGAAGAGCGTCACATCCCAGGGCCCGTCCTCCACCCGGTCGGTGACGGTGACCGTCACGGGCTCGGACTGACCCGGTTTCAGGCTGGTGCCCAGCTGGACCGGGTAGGGGCCCGCGCTGAGATTGCCGGTGACCTGTTTCATCGTCATCTCGCCGGTGAAGTCAAGCGCCCTGCCACCGGTGTTGTGGACCCGGGCCCGGACGACCGCCCGGCCGGCCCGGTCACGGACCGCCGTCATCGTGTCGACCTTGAACTCCGGCAGCGGCGGGTTGTCGCCGCCCACCGAGAGGTAGACGCGTACGCCGGTGCGGTTGACCAGGGAGACCCCGGCGCCTTCGCGGCCGCTGACCTGCGCCCACACCACCCCGTAGCGCTCGCCGGGGGCCGCGTCGCGGGGGACCGCGATGGTCACGGTGCTGCGGGCGGTGGAGCGGGCCGGGATTTCCAGCGTGCCGTGGCTGACGCTGATCCAGCTGGTGAGCTCGTTGCCGGCACTTCCCGCGGCACCGATGAAGGCGCCGCGTCTGATGTCGGCGGCGCCGGGATAGACAGCGACCCGCTGCGGGCTGTCCGAGGCGTTGCGCACCTCGATGCGGCGCTGCACCGTGACCCCGGGCTTCAGGTTGTCGATGATGTACTGCCTCGCCCGGGGGTCGTCCAGCAGGTCCACCGGCACGTCCAGAAGCCGTACTCCGACGGTGCCGGCGTCCGGCGGAGCCGGGCTGCCGAAAGCGGCGAGAGCCGTGCTGGTGGCCAGGGCGATCGCCGCGGCCACCAGCACGGTGAGGGAAGCAAACTTGCGCACTGCGCCTCTGTTGTCTGTCGTCTGGCTGTCGGTCGTCCTGGTTCCCGCCGTCAGGCGACGGAGTGGGTGATCGTCGAGCTGTACGTACCCGCCAGGGCGTTGCCGGGGATGGTCAGCGAGATCGTCGGGTTCCAGGTGGCGGAGTTGATTCCGTTCACGGCGGTGGCCGTCTGCACCGGATTCGCCGGGTACAGCGGTTCGAGGTCGCTCGGGGTGACGGTGGCGGTGCCGCTGACCGAGGCCTGCGGTGTGTCATAGCTGCTGGAGCCCGGGGCGGACACGGAGATGGTCTGCGGTCCCGTGAAGTCCACCGCGTTGGCGGTGACAGTCCATCCGGCCGTTCCACCGCGGCCGTCCGTCACGGTCACATTGCCGAGCTGGCTGCTCACGGTCTGCGCGCTGCCGCTGACCGAGGCGGTACCGAGGTTCACGGGGCCCGTCGGCACGGCGATATCGAGAGTTCCGGAGGTGACCTGGACCGTCACTGGGGTGTCCGCCGCCGTAGCGGGTACCGGGAAGGCCAGCGTCACCGCTGCCGCACCGGCAATAAGGGGGCTGATGACAAGAGTTCTTCTCACCGTCACGACCTCGCTTGATCACACGGGGGGTGGGGCGATACCGCAGGAGGCGGTTGCCAGGTCGCAGGTTATGAGGACCATGATCATGTTGCTCGCGGATGACGGGAATGTGGCGCGTGATCCACCTGGTTGGGGGAGTTTCGCGGGCTGCCGGCGGCACATGAGGAGGGCCCCGCCCCGGGGTGGACACCCCGGGGC
>NZ_JBHXFA010000186.1:0-12003 GCF_042724175.1 Streptomyces sp. NPDC127084 | reverse complement strand
ACGGTGACCCGGGCCGGCCGTCCGGCGCCTGGTGCGGTGCGGGCTCACGGGGCCGGTTGCCCGCGACCGCGGCGGGCTCGGCCTACCGGACCGGCGTGCCGCCGAAGGCGTCCAGATTTTCCTGCACCCACTGCCGGAAGGTGCGCGCGGGCGCGCCCGTCCAGGGCTCGCAGGTGGCGTACGTGTCAGCGGGCTGTGCGAGCCCCGCCTCCCACTGGTCGAGCAGCGAGGCGAGCACCGGCGGTGGTACGAACCGGCCCATCGTCTCCGCCGCCTCGGCGCGGTCCAGGTCGCGTACGTGGATCTCCCGCCCCAGCAGGTCGGCGATGACCCGGACCTCGGCGCGGAAGCTCAGCGACTGCGGCCCGGAGAGCGGGACGGCCTCGGGCACCGCGGAACCCTCGGCGAGCGCCGCCACGGCCACATCCGCCACGTCGGAGTCGTGCACCGGCGCCACCTGGGAGCCGGCGAATGGCTGCTGGACCGCCCGGCCCTCCCGGATGTCGGCGCTCCAGCCCAGCGCGTTGCTGGCGAACGCGCCCGGTCGCAGCAGCACATGAGGCAGCCCCGAGGCGAGGACGGCGTCCTCGACCACCCGGTGGTGCCGGGCCAGTGGGTCCTCGTCCGCACCGGGAAGCAGCACGGTGTTCGACGACAGCACCACGACCTTGCGTACGCCCGCCTCGTCCGCGGCCTTCAGGAAGTCCGCGACTCCGTCCGGCTCCGCGTACAGGAACACCTGGCAGACGCCGTCCAGCGCCGCCCGGAAGGTGCTCGGTTCCCGGAGATCGAGCGTGACGGTCTCCACGCCTGGCGGGAGGCCGAGGTCACCGGATCTGCGGCTGGAGGCGCGCAGGGGCTGTCCGTTGGCGTGTAGCCGCGCGACGACCTGGCTGCCGATGTTGCCGCGCGCTCCAGTGACAAGAATGGTCACGAGAATCTCCCGTGGTCGGTGACGTGCTTTCAGTGGGCCCGTGAGAGGGGCAGGCGGTCGGCGGCCATGTCGGCCTAGACCACTTGAATCACCGTTCCGGTTAGATCTCGGGAGCCGGTCGAAGGCGACTCGGATACTGCCGGATGTCCCCGATTGGCTGCGCTTTTGGTGGGGCGAGCGGATCATCTGAGCTGCTTTCCGGCCAAGCGTGGCCATTCCGCTACCGGCCCTTTCCGGCCATGGGCCGCTGCTCCCGCCGCTGGGCTCCCCGCCTATGCCGTTCCTTCCTCCATCGCTGCTCCAGTCCTCATGCCTAAGGTCCTCGGCGATATCCGCCGCGCCGGTGAAAGGCCCTAGGAGAGCCCGCCATGGCAGAACTGCCGCTGTTCCCGTTCCCGGGGTCGAGCCATCGCGGCCCTGACCCGCTCTTCAGCCGGCTGCGCGCCGAGCAGCCCGTGGTCCGGGTGACCACCGCCAACGGCACGCCCGCCTGGCTGATCACGCGTCATGAGGACATCCGCACCGCCCTGGAAGACCCGCGCTTCAGCCGGGCGGCGACCTATGAGCCGTCCGCGCCGCAGTTCGAAGGGCTGTTCCAGGCGCCCCCGGGAATGATCATCTCGCTGGACCCGCCCGACCACACCCGGCTGCGGTCGCTCGCCGTCCAGGCGTTCTCGCCGGAGCGGATCGAGGACATGAGGCCGAGAGTGCGGCAGCTCGTGGACGAGTTGCTCGCCCGGGTCGAGAAGGATGCGGCCGAAGGGCCGGTGGATCTGCTCGGCGACTTCACCGGGCCGCTTGCCCTGTCCGTGATCTGCGAACTGCTGGGCGTTCCCGAGCAGGACAGGACGGTGTTCCACGGCTGGATACGCCAGTTCGCCGATGTGGGCGGCGCACAGGACGAGGCGGTCGCGGCCCGGGAGCAGCTCGGCGCCTATATGGCCGGTCTGGTGGAGGGCAAGGAACAGGCCCCCGGCGACGATGTGCTCTCCGCCCTGATCGCGGCCCGGCTCGGTGACGACCGGCTGAGCACCGAGGAACTGATCGGGCTGGGATACACCCTGCTCGGCGCGGGCGGCGACTCGTCCGCGAGCCAGCTCGCCAATTCGGTGCTCACCCTCCTGGCCCGCCACCGCGACGTCTGGCAGCGGCTGGGGGAGCACCCCGAGGAGATACCCGCGGCCGTCGAGGAGCTGCTGCGCGGAGTCAACCTGCTCGGCGACGACACCTCGGGCCTGCCCCGTATCGCCACCGAGGACATCACCGTCGGCGGGGTCACCATCCCGGCCGGAGACGCCGTCTTCCTCGCCTTCGCGTCTGCCAACCGGGACGAGTCCGTCTTCGCCGACCCGGACCGGCTGGACTTCACCCGGTCACACAACCCGCACCTCTCGTTCGGCCATGGCATACACCGCTGTCTCGGCGGACCGCTCGCTCGGATCGAGATCGCCGTGGCCGTCGAGGAGCTGACCCGCCGCTACCCCGACGCGCGGTTGGCGGTGCCCGAGGACGAACTCGCCTGGCAGCGGGGCGATGTGAACCACCGCCTGGTGGCCTTGCCGGTCCTGCTGCACGGCGGCGCCCCTCGCTGAGGGGAGGCCGGGCTCACACCCCACCGGACGGGTCGTCGGCGGTTTCCGGCTCAGGCTCGGGTGCGCGCTCCTGTTCGGGCTTGGCCGCCGGCTCAGGCTCGGCGGGTGCGTTGAACAGCTCGTCGCCGTACAGGTCCTCCAGCCAGTTGGCCTGGTAGACGGTGTCGAGATAGCGCTCGCCGAGGTCCGGAGCGATCGCCACCGCGGTGAGCCCCGGCCTCTCGTGCCGGTCGAGCCATCCCATCGCCCCGCTCACCACCGTGCCGGTGGAGCCACCGAAGAGGAACCCGTGCCGCGCCAGCCGGTGGCAGGCCCGGATGGTGTCCACCTCCTCGACGCGGATCACCTCGTCCACGTACGACTCGTCGAGCAGCGGGGGACGCATGCTCATGCCGAGGCCGGGGATCATACGGCGCCCGGGCGGGCCGCCGAAGGCCACCGAGCCCACGCTGTCCAGCGCGATGATCCGCACCGGACGGTGCCACTCCCGGAAGAAGCGCGCGCAGCCCATCAGGGTCCCGGTGGTGCCGGCCCCGATGAACAGCACGTCGAGTTGCGGGAAGCTCCTGGCGATCTCGGGGGCGGTCGTGCGGTAGTGGGCCATCCAGTTGCTCGGATTGGTGTACTGGCTGAGCCATACGTACCGGGAGTCGGACGCGCACAGCGCGCGGACGTAGTCGAGCCGGGCGCCGAGGAAGCCGCCGTTCGCCTCCTGGCCCGCGATGACATGCACCTGGCTGCCCAGGGCTTCCATCATCAGCCTGGTGGACAGGTTGCAGCGGGAGTCGGTGACGCACAGGAACTGATAGCCCTTGCTCGCCGCGATCATGCTCAGTGCGACACCCAGGTTGCCGGACGACGACTCGACCAGGATGGAATCCGGGCGCAGGGTGCCGTCCCGTTCCGCGGCCTCCACCATCTCCACGGCCGCCTTCAGCTTGATCGAGCCGGCGAAGTTGAACCCCTCGCACTTCAGGAAGAGGGCATGCCCGCGTCCGAAGACCGACTTGAGGTCGACATAGAGATCTTCCTCATTGAAGGCGTAGGGATCGGATATGACTGGCACGAGGGCCTCCTCCTCAGGAAGCAGGGCCGTGCGGATGCCCAGCCGGCCGTGGGCGGATCACGGGTTCGCTCCTATCCGTGTCTGCGTCGTTCATGGAAGAAGTCCTGGATGGTGTGGAGCTCTCCGGCGCGGGCGGTTTCGTCGTAGACGTACTTGCCGACCGCGAGGTCGAGCACCCCGAGCCCGAAGGGCGAGAACACCACGGTCCGGTCGGTGGGGACGCTCACCCGCCCGCTGATCACGTCCTCCAGGGTGCCGCTGAGGAAGCCGCGGTCGCCGGTGAGCTGTTCGACCAGGTGGGGTGAGGTGTCGGCCTTCAGGCAGTGCTCGACGTCATCGACGACGTTGGTGGCGTCGAGCAGGATCTCGGGGGCGAGGTCGCGCAGCGAGATATGCAGCACGAGCGGGTGGTGGCTGAACCAGGCGGCGTCGCTGACATGGGGCCGACTCGCGATGGTGGCGAAGACGACGAGGTCTGCGGCGCGGATCAGCTCCTCCGCGCTGTCGTGGACCGTGATACGGCCCGGGGTGTTGTGCTCTTCGAGGTAGCGGCGGAAACCGGCAGCGCTGTCGGGGGACAGGTCGTGGATGCCGATCTCGTCGAAGCTCCAGCCGGTGGCGCTCAGGAAGGTGTGGATATAGCGCGCGATCAGTCCGGTGCCGAAGAAGCCGACCCGGGTGGGCCGGGTGGTGTGCCGGGTGAGGTGATCGGCGGCCAGCGCCGCCGACGCGGCGGTGCGGGTGGCGCTGATGATGGAGCTTTCCAGGCAGGCGAAGGGATAGCCGGTCTCATGGTCGTTGAGGATGAGCACGGCTGAGGCTCGGGGGATCCCGGTCTCCACGTTGTGGGGGAAGCTGGAGATCCACTTCAGGCCGTCGACGCCGTCAGGTCCGCTGATCGACGCGGGCAGCGCGATGATGCGGGAGCTGGGGCGGTCGGGGAAGCGCAGGAAGTACGAGGGCGGGTTGACGGTCTGCCCGGCGCCGTGGAGCAGGTACGTGGCCTCGACCAGGTCCACGATGTGCTTTTCGTGGCCGTGCAGGACCTGCTGGACCTGGGCGCCGGAGATCACCGAGAACGGCGGCACGCCTGTGCCCGGGCCCGTGCCCGTGGACGCCGCCCGGCCGGTCTCCGGGCTCGTGTCCGTGTTGGTGTTCGTGTCCGTGGTCATCGCCTGTTTCCCCCGTTCCCCTGGGGGCTGGTGGTGGGATGGGGCTGGGCCATGGCGACCAGGACGGTGCGGTCGCCTTCGTAGGGTTCCCTGCTGTGCGCGGTGCGCAGGTTGTCGACGAGCATCAGGTCGCCGTCCTGCCAGGGCTCACGGCGGGTGTGGGCGTCGTAGACGCCGTTGATCAGGTTGATGGTGTCCTGATCGAGCGGGTCGCCGTTGCCGTAGCGGGTGGTGAAAGGCAGGGCGTCGGCGCCGTACACGTCGATGAGGTACTCGCGCACCTCGGGGGCGAGGGTGAATTCGCTCAGGAACGCGATCTGGTTGAACCAGCAGCGGCGGTCGGCGGCGGGATGGCTGATGACGGCCGGGCGGTGCTGCCGGGTGCGCAGGCTGCCGTCGGCGTGCCAGGTGTACTCGATCGCGTTGGCGCGACAGTAGTCCTCGATGGCCGTGCGGTCGTCCGTGCCGAACGCCTCCGCCGCCGACGCGCCGATCTCGTCGTTGTAGCAGCGGTCCAGCAGCCAGCCCTGCCGCTCGAACCGGTCGACCAGCTCGGCGGGCAGCGCCCGGCAGACCTCGGCGGCGTCGGCGACACCGGTCGCACCGCCGTCGGCGGGGGCCTTGAGGCAGGCGAACATCAGCAGGGAGGGCACGCTGAGGGTGTAGCTCAGCTCATGGTGCATACACATCGGCTGGTTGGGCGGCCAGGTCGCGGACGAGTAGACGCCCTGGCCGTACTCCTCGCGCGCCGCGAACGCCTCCTTGTTGTCCATCAGCTCGGGGGCGAGGGCGTGGAACACCCCGGCCGCCTGCGTGGTGTCGCTGATGCCCAGACCGCGGACGAGCAGAGCCCCGTGCTCTGCGACGGTCGCCAGCAGCGCGTCACGGTGCCCGGCAGCCCAGGCGGTGGCGTCGCCGGGGTTGGCGACCCGCAGCATCGGGGGCTTGCCCGCGGGCACCTCCGCCTCCAGCAGCGGTGCGGGGGGTGAGGACGACATCGCGCGTTTCCTTTCGGTCGGGTCGGTCGGATCGTTCGTTTCAGGGCTTCAGGAGGTCGGCCGGTCGGCGGTGGTCAGTACGGTCTCGGCCGCCTCGGTGGGTCGGGTACGCAGCACGCGCTGCCCGCCGTCGGGCAGCTCGTGCGCCGCACCGGGCCTGGTGTCGATGAGGTCGGCGAGGTCGGCGAGGACAGGGTGGGCGGTGATGTCCTTGAGAGTGATGGCGCGGTCGAGGGCGATCGCGAGTTTGACGGCGGAGAGCGAGGTGCCGCCGCAGTCGAAGAAGTGGTCGTCGCGGCTGATCCGGTCGGCGGCCAGACCGAGGATGGCGGCGTACGCGAGGGCGACGCGCTGCTCGGTGGGGGTGCTGGGAGCGCTGCTCGTCGCGGTGTGCGGCGCGGGCGCCGGGGCAGGAGCCGGGGTGCCTTCACGGGCGAGGGCCTTCTTGTCGACCTTGCCGTTGGGGGTGAGGGGGAGCTCGGTGCGGTGGTGGTAGACGGTCGGGACCATGTACGCGGGCAGACGGGCGGCGAGGGAAGTGGCGAGTTCGTTCCGCTCGTCGCTCTGCTCCTCGCTCCGGCCGACAGCCGTGTGGCGGGTGTAGTAGGCGGTCAGATGGGGGCCGGTGGCGGGGTGGTCGCTGACGATCACGGCCGCGTCGCGGATACCGGGAAGAGTGAGCAGGGTGTTCTCGATCTCGCCGATCTCGATGCGGAAGCCGCGGATCTTGACCTGGGTGTCGCGCCGGCCGAGGAACTCGAGCGCCCCGTTCGGGTGCCAGCGTCCGCGGTCGCCGCTGCGGTAGAGACGCGCGCCGGGGCGGTAGGGGTCGGTGCCGAAGGCGGCGCGAGTGCGTTCGGGGTCGTTGATGTATCCGCGGCCGACGCAGACTCCGGAGAACACGATCTCGCCGGGGGCGCCGAGGGGCACGGGGTGGAGGTGCTCGTCGGCGACGTAGATCCGCACGTTCGGAACCGGCGGCCCCAGCAGGATGCGGTCGGGGGTGGCGCGCATGAGCTGGTGGTTGGTGTCGTCGCTGGTCTCGGTCAGCCCGTAGGCGTTGAGCAGGGCGATCGAGGGCTGGTTGGCGAACCAGCGGGCCGCCAGTTCACGCTTGAGGGCCTCCCCGGTCACGGACACGTACCGCAGATGGGGCAGCGGCCGAGGGTGGCGTTCGAGGTGGGTGAGGACCGCTTCCAGGTACGAGGGCACGAGCTGTGCGACGTCGACCTGGTGCCGGTCGATCGTGTCGATGAAGCGCGGCACGTCGAGGATGGTGTCCTGGTCCACCAGCACGGTGCGTCCGCCGACCAGCTGGGCGGCGATGAGCTGCCACAGCGAGATGTCGAAGCACTGGGGTGCGGTCTGGGCGACCACCGCGCCCGCACCGATGCCGAGATCGTCGATCTTGGCGTGGAGGTGGTTGAGCATGCCGGAGTGCTCGCACATCGCGCCCTTGGGCTCACCGGTGGAGCCGGAGGTGAAGTAGATGTACGCGAGCTGGTGGGGCCCCACCGCCACATCGAGGTCGCCGGCGTCCCGCTGGGTGTTCACGGCGTCATCGATCAGCAGCCGGCGTACGTCCGGCAGGTGGCTGAGCGCTTCCTCCAACTGGTCGGTGCTGCCGGGTTCGGTCAGCACCAGCGCGCAGTTCGCACGGGTGAGGACGCTGCGGATCCGCTCGGGCGGGAAGTGGGGCTCGATGGGCAGGTAGACCCCGCCGGCCTTGAACACGGCCCAGACCGCGGCCATCCAGTCCAGGCTGCGTTCGGTGACCACCGCCACCGGCTGCTCCGGCCGCAGACCGGACGCAAGCAGCGCGCGGGCCAGCCGGTTCGCCCGTCCGTTCAACTCCCCGTACGTCCACGAGTCCTGACCGAGCACGGCGGCGACCGCGTCCGGATGGGCGCGTACCCGCTGCTCGAACAACTCGTGCGCGCGTGCCTGCGGCAGCACCCGCTCGGGACCGGCCAGCTCCTCCAGCTGGCAGCGCAGCTCCTGTGCCCCCACCAGCCCCTCGCCGGTGTGCCCGGCGTCGATGTCCGCGCACAGCAGCCCCAGCGCGGTGACGTGGTACCCGGCGATCCGTTCGCCCGCGCCATCGTCCAGGACGTCGGTGCGGTAGCGCACTCGTACCGCCCACTGCCCGCCCCGGCGTATGACACCGACGCACAGCACCGAACCCGTATCCTCGTCCGGTGCGGATTCCCCGCCGTACGGGTCGAGTACCACCTCGAACGGCGCCCCGGAGAACCCGAGCTCACCTCCCAGCTCCAGCCAGGGGAAGCCCAGATGGGCCCGTACATCACGCGCGGCCCGGTCCGCCGCCAGCACCAGCTCCCGCCAGGACCCCACCGTCAGATCCAGTCGGCACGGAGCGGTGGGCCCGCCCTCCGCGACCACGTATCCGGTCAGCACGTCGTCCTCGCCGCACAGGGCCGACAGCACCTTGGCATGCGCCGCCAGCAGCACCGACTCCACCGGTACCGCGAGCTGGGCCGCCAGCCCGGGCAAGGCCTGCCCGACCTCGTCAGGGAGCAGGGCCTCCCGCTCGCCCACACCCGGCACCGGGTTCGACGTCCAGCGCGGTACGGCGGCGAAACCGCCGGGGCCCAGCACACCGCGCCAGAAGTCCCGGGCGCTGTCACGGGCGTCGATGGCGGTCTCCATGCGCATTCCCATCGGACCTTTCTTGTCGGGACTCAAGACCGGGGCCGGGTGCTGTGGGCGTCCCGCGGTTCGGCGTTCCGCAACTGGGCTGCCGGGTTTCCGCCCCACTGGTCGTACGCGGGCACTTCCTCGCCCTTCATGAGGAAGGAGTCGGCGGCGAGCACCGCACCGTCACCCATCGACACGCCGTAGTGGACATGGGATCCGACACCGAGCGTGCAGCCGGAACCGATGGCGCTGTGGTCGGACTTGAAGGTGCCGTCCTCCTGGGAGTGGCACTGGATCTTGCTGGCCGCGTTGAGCGTGCAGTCGTCACCGATGGTGGTGAGCGTCCGTTCCGTCACCAAGGCGCCGTCGTCGAAGACGCGCTTGCCGATCCGCACCCCGAGCAACCGCCAGACCAGGCTCTTGAACGGGGTGCCGTTGAGGGCGTTGAAGTACTCGCTGGGGACCTTCCACAGGCGCTCATGCCACCAGAAGTACGGGTCGTAGATGGAGCACAACTGCGGCTTGAGCGGCCGGAACCTGCCGATGCAGCGCTCGACGAGGACGAAGTAGAGCATGGTGAGCGCCAGCACGAGCGCCAGGGAGACGGCGATCAGCCCCTGCCCGAGCGCGCTGAAGCGGTCGAGGGTGGTCAGACCGATCAGCGTGACGGCGAAGGACAGCAGCCAGCGGACGAAGAGCATCAAGGCCATCGAGCGCAGGTTGTAGCGGTTCTTCGCCCCCAGATGCCGGTGCAGTTCGTCCCCGGTCCTGAGGTGGTCGAACCGCGAGTCGCGCTCCACCGACCGAGGGATCTCGAAGCACGGCGACCCCAGCAGCCCCACACCCTCACGGATCTCACCGTCCAGCGGCACCATCACCTTCGTGGCCAGCAGGCAGTTCTCACCTGTCCTGGCTCCGGAGGGGAAGGCGATGTTGTTGCCGAGGAAATTGTGCGCGCCGATGGTCGCCTGGGAAACCCGGAAGGAAGTACCGGAGAAGTCCGCGTTCATGACGGAAAGACCGTCCGCGATCATCGTGCCGCTGCCGACAGTGGTCAAAAAGGGAGTCTCGTGCTGCACTTCGGTGCCGAAGTTCGAACCGGTCTGCTCGACCCGTGACAGGTCGTATCCCAGCCCCTTGAGGTAGTACACGATGTAGGAACTGTCACCGAACAGCCATTTGAAGAATCTGATGTTGGTCGCCCGGGCGATGGCCCGGTGCACCGAATAATGGAATCCGTAGAGCGGATACACCTTGTCCGGCTTGATGACCAGATTCATCAGCCGGGGCACGATGAGCATCCCTGCCAGGCCGAAGATGAGGAATCCCACGAACAGCACCAGGGATACGACGAGGGCGTCGACGTATATCACCGGCGACACGATCGCCGCGGCCCCAGGCTCCAGCAGTTTGCCCAGCGAGGGGATTTCCGTGACCGCGATGTACACCCCGCCGATGGCCAGCGGCGCGTACAGGAGGAACATCTGGAGCAGTGTCGCGAGACCGTAGCCGGCCCGCCGCAACGTCCCGCACTTCGCGGGCGTCACCCGCACGTAGTCGATCTCCGTACGCTCGGCCGGGGAGCCGTGCCAGCGCTCCCCGTCCGGGATGTGCTCGCCCCTCTGGAGGGCGGACGAGTGTCCCAGCTGAGCGCCGTCGCCCATCGCCGTGTCGATGTCCAGCACGGTCTTCTCACCGATGAAGACATCCCGTCCGAGCGTGACCGCACCGGTCTGGATGCGCCCGGCGTGCGCCCGGTAGCAGAGGAGGAACGCGTCCTTGCGGACCACCGTTCCGTCACCGATGGTCAGCAGGTCGGTGCACACCGGGATCGTGCGGGAGAGCAGCGTGACGTGCTTGCCGATCTTCGCGCCGAGGGCCCGTAGGTACAGCACATAGAGCGGGTTCCCGACCAGGAAGATCATCGGACTGGCATGGATCAGCACCTTGACGGTCCAGAAGCGCAGATACGTCAGGCCCCACACCGGGAACTCGCGCGGCTTCCAGCGCCCGATGAGCAGCCACTTCGCCACGATCGGGAAGACGCAGAGCGCGAGGAGACCGGCGCTGCCGAACACCATGGAACGCAGATAGATGTCCAGTGCACCGGAAGCCGTGGACACCCACTCGTAGCCGGCGGCGGTGACCGTACCGACGATGAAGCAGTAGCCGAAGAAGATCAGGAACTGCGCCGTCCCGCAGAGCACATACGCCGACGACCTCGCGGTCCGTACGGCGCCGGGGCCGGTCTCGGAGGCGTCGGCCGGAGCCGCGTCCGCCACATCCGCGACCGCGACCGCAGTGCCGGCAGCCGGCACCGGGTCCCCGGCGGCAGGCGGTGGCGGAACCGCATCCGCGAGCGCGCCCGCCAGGCTGCGAATCGTCGGGTTCTTGTAGATGTCCTTCATCGAGACCGAAGGCAGATCGTCCTGCTTACGGACCCGGGCGCAGAATTGCGCCATCACCAGTGAATTGGCCCCCAGATCATCGAAGAAGTGGCTGTCGACAGACACCCGTTCGATGCTGACGACTTCGGCCAGCACCTCTGCGAAACGCTTCTCGGTACCATTGGCCGAATCTGCTGCGCTTTTGGCAATTTGACCCGGCCCGGGCGTCAAGACCTCGACAGATTTTTCCTCCATGCGAGCTCTCTTTTCTGAATCACAAAACCCTGCCACCAGTCTCCGTCGCCCCTGGTCGCGATGCCACTCGAACTCGCTGGCCGCGGCCGGTGAGAAGGGCCCCGTCGGGCCCAGGAGGCGGGAGTGGTGGGGGTTCGGCAGCCCGTGCCGCACGTACCGGGAATCGGCCGAACGGGTTAGCAGGGGTGGCCGGTGACGGGTTGATGCACTGAACACTCATTCGAGTGTTCATGCTCGCTGCGGCAAAGCATCGGATTCCACTCTCGATGCCTCCGCTATTCCATTGTGCCACCCAGGCGAAATGCGGATGAATTCATAAATTCAGGCACTCCGCCCGCCAGGAGCGTCGGTGACGGCCCGCGACCCCCCGCCCCCGGGTGCCCGCCCTGATGCCCACAAAGGGGCAAACCATGACAGACATCACTGATCTTGGTTACCGATCAGTGGCATCCAGATAACTTATTGACCAGTGCACATCAGGCCATCTACATTCCGCGCTGGCTCGTTCTTTCACGCCGGCGCTCTGCCGCTCACTCCCTGGGAAGTCCCATGCACTGGTACCTCGACGTCCTCAAGAAGTACGCCGCGTTCAGCGGTCGCGCGCGCCGCCAGGAGTTCTGGATGTTCACGCTCATCAACGTGATCATCCAGCTCGTGCTGACGGGCCTTGACTACGGCGTTCTCGGCCTCGGTATCCTCGGCCCGATCTACGTTCTCCTGACCTTCCTCCCCAGCCTCGCCGTGACGGTTCGCCGCCTCCACGACACCGGCCGCTCGGGCTGGTTCGTGCTGCTCGGCATCATCCCGCTGGTCGGCCCGATCATCCTGCTTGTCTTCCTGGCCGGTGAAGGCAAGCCGGAGGCGAACGAGCACGGCGAGAACCCGAAGCTCGCGACCGCCTGAGGTCCGCCCTTCAAGGTGGACCGTCAGCCCAGGAGGGC